>JBEDHS010000200.1:0-4650 GCA_041173945.1 Actinomycetota bacterium | reverse complement strand
ACGTGCCACCGTTACATCGGCCATCGGGTTATCTCGCTGTGGTGGTCGTGGGCGAAGAATTTGCCGGCACGGTTGTGGTGGTGGCATCAAGAATTGCTGTTTGCACCAACACCAAGAAACGTGCCGCTTGTGATGATGACGTGAATGTACGGTTCAACAACACTTCACGCCGCACATCTTCGGGGAGGTCATCACCATTGAGACGTGTTTGGGTGTCGACGGTGGGTTGAAACCACAACAATCCGCCCACGCGTCCCCTGTAAATAGTCACATTGTCGTCGGTGTCGAAACCGACAAAGTATCCACTTCGGGCATACACACCAATAATGGTGACCGCGCTAAAGATAATCACCACTAAGGCCGACCAGAACGCAATCATTCCGGGACGAAGTACGCCGCTTCTCTTTGTGGGTTGTGTCGTATCAGCTTCAATAGTCGGCACTTGGCTTGTCACATCTGCAACGGGCAAAACGACAGGCTCTGAGATGTCATCGACAACATCGACCACAATCACGGTTGTGTTGTCGCGTCCACCGTTTGCATTTGCGACCATCACCAATGCTTCGGCGGTTTCTTGCGGGTTGGTGTGTTCGCGAAGAATTTGGGCAATGTCGGCGTCTGAGACTTCATCCACCAAGCCATCACTACACAACAACAATCTGTCACCTGTGCGCACCTGTTGTTCAAACACATCTACGTGCACATTGCGATCGATACCCATCGCACGCGTGACGATGTTTCGCCGCGGATGTACTCGCGCTTCTTCTGGTGTGATGATGCCTTCATTCACCAGCTCTTGCACGTAGCTGTGGTCGACAGAGACGCGGGAGAGCACATTGTTACGAAATAGATAGGTGCGCGAATCTCCCACGTTTGCCACCAACACCGTTGGGTCTTCGCCCGGCACAACTGCCATCGCAGTCAGGGTTGTGCCCATCCCACTTTGGGTGCTGTCGTCCAAACTGGCGGTGTAAATAGCGGTGTTCGCTTGTTGTACGAGTTCGCGAAATTGCGCCGGCGTGAAAATGCCACTTCGGGCACCGCTTCTGACAGTGGCAATAGCTAATGCACTTGCGACTTCGCCCGCATTGTGGCCACCCATGCCGTCTGCGACGACAAACAAGTTTTCATCGGCGCTGAAATCGTCTTCGTTTTGCTGTCGCACCATGCCGACATCTGTGGTTGCGCCCCATTTCAATTTCATGAACGCATCTCCAACACGGTCGAACCCACTTGTAGTCTGTCGCCTTTTCGCACCGAGCGCTCACCATCTACGCGCTGACCGTTCACAAAACTGCCGTTGGTGCTGTCCAAATCGACCAACCACACACCTTCAGGGCGAATCTCGAGACGAGCATGGTGAGACGACATGAACGTGTCATCATCAACAACGATGTCGTTATCGTCGGTGCGCCCAATGGTTAATGCGTTCGACAGTGTGTGTGTTGCACCGCGATGTTGACGTGGTTCGACCACAACAAACACATGTGCACCTTTGTGCTTTTTGCCGGTGCGTGTGGTGGGTGCTGTGCGAGCAGTCGCAACAGGCATACGCACTTCACTCCATACCGCCCACAACACACGCGCAAAGAAAAGATAAATCAACGCGAGAAGCAGTATTTTGAGTGCGTTGAGAACTTGATCTGTCATGGAATGGCTACGTCGCCTCGAAGCGCACTTGTGCAGTTCCGAAATTAATCACGTCGCCATGTTGCAACAACTGATCACCCAACACGCTGACACCATTTACTTTGGTGCCGTTTGTGCTTCCTAAATCGCGCACAACCACTTCGCCTGCTGCACACACAAACTCTGCATGTTTACGCGACACGTTCGAATCGTTCAACACAATGTCGCTTTCCAGATGACGCCCCAACACATAGTGGCCTTCGTGGAGTTCAATGCGTTGACCCGACGGCAACGTGAGAACAGCTGGTGGAACATCGGAATTGTTCACCACCATCGACAGCGGTGGCGCCGCAACAGGCATCTCGGCTGCTTCAGGTTCTGCTGGAATGGGAATGTCGGTCTCTGGTTCATTGCCGGCATCGGCTGACACATTGCGGCTATCAATCTCGAACTTGCCACGACGCAGGTCGGGGTTCGTGCGCAGGGCCACGCGGGCTTTGCCGTCTACGTGGTACCCCTCTTGGCGAATGTATTCGCGTACAGCCGCGGTTAATTCGTGCACCAGCGTGTTTTCAATATCGGCAAAGCCTTCGCGATCGGCGGGCGAGAGGTGCACCAGATAGCTATTCGGCACCACCAGGCGACCCTGGGCATCCACGTCGCGCTCGGAATCGACGATCTGGAGGAGCTTGCGGCCCAGTTGAAGGGGCTTCACCCCAGATTTGAAGGCACGGGAAAACAGACCATCGAAAATGTTCTCAATGGAGCGTTCCACGCTGCGTTTGGCCATATCCACAGGCTACTTTGCCCATGTAACTGGGATAGGGCACTGATTTAGCTGGGGTAGGGAACAGTCGGCGGAAGCGGGACTAATCCACTCAAGTCATCCTTCGGAACCGCAAGACTCCCTAGCATTCGTCCATGAGTTTTCGACGTCGTCTGGCCAAGTTCCCTCAAGAAGCCTCCCGGGCTCTCGGTCCGCTCAGTGCACACGAGTACCAACTGCTTGCGTCGATGTATCGCAATACGGACTGGATGAAAACGACAGATCTTGAAAGAAGATCTTTTCGTTCTTTTTCACAGTCAAATGAAGACGGCATCATCGCCGCAATTTTTGACGATCTTGGGATGACAAGTTCTGGATCGTTTATCGAAATGGGCATTGGGGATGGAACCGAGAACAATACTTTGTTACTCGCGCTGTCGGGGTGGACAGGTGTCTGGTACGGGGGAGAAAAATTAGCAATTGATCTTCCAACCAATGGCCCCTTACATTTCCGCCAGGACTGGATTGATCTCGACAACATCGTGTCCCTGAAGAATCAGGCATTGCAGACTCTTGAAAAACAAAACGTGGATCTGTTCTCTCTAGATCTTGATCGCAATGACTACCACTTTGCAGAAAAACTATTGTCAGATGGCTTTGCTCCCACCGTCTGGGTACAGGAATATAACGGTGTCTTTGGTCGACATTGCGAGTGGATAATGCCGCCAGACAACACACACAAGTGGCTTCGCAACAATAACTTCGGCGCAAGTTACATGTCATTCGTCAAACTGTTTGAACGTTTTCATTATCGGCCCGTAGCGTGTTCTTATAACGGCGCAAATGTGTTTTTTGTTCGCATTGATACCAACTTTTCATTTCCAGAGGATTCAGTATCTTTGTGGCGTTCACCTGTCTATTTTGAGTTTCGCCATGCTCACGCGGTGACGCCTCGAATTTTCTCTGGCCTAACTCGTCAGCTGCGGTAAACATGAAAACACACAGGGACACAGTTCGGGCTGCGTCCTTACTGCGCTCTGGTGTTGGGGCCACCGAATCTGAACGTCGGCTTGCTCATCGTGTCTCAATTGCCGTGACGTTCATATTTCTTTGTGTAGTCACTTCGTGGCGACCTCACAGGCTGTTCACCTTCGGTGGTTTTTCCAGCAACTTCTACGACGCACAAGCCGCGGCTTTCCTCCGAGGCGAACTCCATGTTCCCGCCGATGTTGCGGGAATTGAAGGTTTTCTGATTGACGGCAAGACGTATTTGTATTACGGGCCGTTTCTTTCAATTGCACGCCTTCCGACAGCTCTCTTTGGCTCGTGGGCAGATGGACGGGTTACGCGGTTATCAATGATTATCGGTTTTTATGTGATGTGTTGTCTGTTGTTTCGCCTTGTTGTGCAATTACGACAAGTAATGAATGTTGATGTTGTCGATAGCGAGAGATGGCGACCCGCCTTCTTCATAGTTGTTGTTGCAACCTCGCCAGTTCTTTCACTTGGTGGCGACACCAGTGTGTATTACGAAACAGAATTGTGGGCGTTTGTTTTTCTCTTACTCACATTCACCTCACTACTTGCATTCATCACATCACCAACGCAACGCAACGCACTCATTGTTGTTCTTGCCGTTTTGATCACGGTCCACACTCGTGCCTCAATCGGCTTCGGAGCTTTAGCAGCCCTCGTTCTCACCGGGATTTACTTCTGGAATAGAGATCGCAAATGGACGTATGCATCCCTTTCGGCATCACTTGCAGTTTTTGCGACTCATGTTGCATTGAATTACGCAAAGTTTGGAACCCTGCTGAATCTGCCGGGCGAAAAGCAAGTCTTGACGTTGCTTGATCCGAATAGAGCACAATGGTTTGCAGATCACAACAACAGCTTCTTTAGCCTCAGTTTTTTTCCCACAACGTTGTTCCACTATTTGCGTCCGGATGCCTTTGCGCTGGAGCGTCTCGTTCCATTTGTGCGATTTGGTGCTGAAGCACGTGAAGTTGGCGTCGATTTAGAGAGCTACACCCCATCAAGCTCACTCACTGTTTCGGCAACCGCTGTGTTGCTATTGGCATGTGCAGGCTTAGTTCAACTTCTGAAGAAACGGAATTGGTTACTTATGTCGTTCCTTGTAGGTGGCCTTGTTGCAGCACTGCCCACACTTGCGATTGGGTTCATTGCCCAGCGTTACCTTGTTGATCTTCTTCCCGTATTCGTCGTGCTGGCTGCTCTCGCAGTTATTACCATTG
>JBEDHS010000199.1:0-25045 GCA_041173945.1 Actinomycetota bacterium | reverse complement strand
GGGCAGTATCACGCAGACAAACTCAATCTGTTTACTCATGCACAACTGAAACACATGATTTTTCATACCGACGACTCTGTTGTTGCAGACACACTTCATCAGCGAATGCTTCACCACAAACAGTTCGTAGCGCCATTCGATATTGGTGACGTCATCGAGCGCAGCCGCTCAACAGGGGTTCTGACCCGAATGGGCAACACCACCTTCCCGCGCAATCTTGCACTTGCAATCCATGCCGCATTCGCAGTTAACCCTGCGCTGAGTCCGGAACACGTTTTTGATGCGATAGAAAACTTTGCGCCTCTCCCCTCACGACAAAATCTCGTGGCAACAGTGAACGAGATTGAATTTATTGATGACGCGTTGGCCTCTAATCCACTGGCAGCCATCAGTGCAATCGAACGATTCTCTGATGCTCCGATGATCCTCATACTGGGTGGACATGACCGCAATGTTGATTATTCCGAATTCATCAACGCGGTGAATTCGGCGGACCATGTGCATCATGTTGTTGTGATGGGTGACACAGGTAGCTCATTTGCATCCCGCGTGGCGCCAGCGTTGACAAAGGCTGTGCGGACTTTCGATGAAAATGTGGAGAATGCCGTGATCACAGCCTGCGAACTGGCCAAAAGTGGTTCACGTATCGTTTTTAGCCCAGCGGCTCCCACCCCACCACATCAAGGCGATTTCAGTACAAGAAGTGAAGACTTCCGTCGCGCAATAGAACGAGCAAGTAGCCTGTTCTAACTGTGGGATCAGATAAAACCGTAGGGCGGGAATCCGTCAAGATTGCTCGCGAAATGGCGGCCCGTTCGACTGATAACGCGATGCGTGAACGCAGTCACGGCGATGGCCCTACTCACCAAGCAAAAACAACCGCACTGGCCCTAGGCGCATTAGGTGTCGTGTATGGCGACATCGGAACAAGTCCTCTGTATTCAATCAAAGAGACATTCACGGAACACAACCACGAGATGACCGTGGACAACATCAACGTCTTTGGCGTCAGTTCACTTGCCTTCTGGTCATTGATCATCATTATTTCTATTAAGTATCTCTTTTTCGTGATGAAGGCCGACAACCATGGAGAAGGCGGCATTCTCGCTCTCACCGCACTTGTGATGCCAAAGCGCGGAGAAAATAAACGCCGAACAACTGCATTGGTCGGACTTGGAGTCTTTGGAACCGCCCTTCTCTATGGCGATGGAATTATTACGCCAGCGATTTCAGTCTTAAGCGCTGTTGAAGGACTAGAAGAAGTGTCGTCGTCGTTTGACCAATGGGTCGTACCAATCGCAATTTTTATTTTGCTGTGTTTGTTTCTAGTGCAAAGCAGAGGCACTGGTGCGGTGGGCAAGGTCTTTGGCCCCGTCATGTTGGTGTGGTTTTCCACTCTTGCAATTCTCGGTCTTTCACAGGTTCTAAAGAACCCCGAAATCATCCAATCGGTTAATCCCTATTACGCCTTCCAATACTTCACGCATGAATCAGGCAAGGCGTTCCTCTCACTCGGATCAATTTTCCTCGTCGTCACCGGCGGCGAGGCGTTGTACGCAGACATGGGTCATTTCGGAAGACGACCAATCATGTTCGGATGGTATGCGGTTGTATTGCCTGCACTAGTTCTGAACTATTGGGGACAAAGCGCATTCTTGTTGGCTCACCCCGAGGATGTCTCCAATTCGTTTTTCCGTATGGTGCCCGATCCCCTTCTGCTCCCAATAGTCATCCTTGCGACATGCTCCACCGTTATCGCATCGCAAGCGTTGATCTCAGGAGTCTTCTCTCTCACCGCCCAAGCGGTGCAACTCGACTATCTCCCTCGCATCAAGATCCACCACACATCACAGAGCCATAGCGGTCAGATTTATGTCCCACTGGTGAACTGGGCGTTGATGGTTGCATGCATTGGGCTTGTCATTGGATTCCAAACAGCGAGCAACTTGGCTGCTGCGTACGGAATTGCTGTCACGATGACGATGGCGATTACCACATTGATTTTCTACCGTGTGTTGACAGACCGCTGGAATTGGCATCCGATGAAAGCTCTGGCCCTGTGTAGCCCGTTACTCATCATTGAATTGGGTTATCTCGGCGCGAACATTGTCAAGATTCCAAAAGGTGGATGGTTCGCACTCGCAGTCGGGGTCATCTTGATGGTGCAAATGCAAACATGGCGACGTGGTCGAGCACTCGTTGCACAGCGCATCCACCGTGGCGAGCGTCCTCTTGCCGAATTCCTTGATGAGACCGAAGATATGACACGTGTGTCGGGCATTGCGGTGTTCATGTTCAAAGATCTGGGTAAGGCACCGCCGGCACTGGTGAACAATCTGCAGCACAACAAGGTGCTGCATAAGTGCACATTGATTGTTTCTGTTGAGACAGAGAGCGAGCCGCGCGTTGACCCGTCGCGCCGTGCCACCGTTACAAAAATTGGCCCCGGCGTGTTCCAAATCCAACTTGAGTACGGATTTATGGAAGAACCCGACGTCCCCTTGGCTCTTTCACAAATTTCCTACCCAGGACTTGAATTCAATGCCGATGAAGCAACCTACTTCCTCGGACACGAATCCATCATTGCCGGTAAGGCGCCAGGGATGAACCGATTACAAGAACATCTTTTCGTTTTTCTTAATCGAGGCGCAGACAGTGCGGGACGATTCTTCAACTTGCCGCATAACCGCGTTTTCGAAGTGGGAACACACGTCGAAATTTAAGAAGAATGCCTATTTAGGCATGCGTTCTTCGCGTAAAGCTGAACGTCGAACTTTGCCTGCATCATCACGCAATGCTTGGTTGACAAATTCAAATGTTCTCGGCACCTTGTACGTCACTAATCGTTCGCCGAGGAACTGTTGTAATTCGTTCTCGCTGATCTGCCGTGGATCGGCTTCCACGATTGCGTGCACCACGTTTCCCTTGTCGTCATCAGGTAGACCAATGACCGCACATGACTTCACAAGAGGGTGTTCTTGAATCGCCGATTCGATCTCTGCGGGATAAATGTTTGCTCCACCCGACAAAATCATGTCCGATGCACGATCTCCCAAATAGAGATAACCGTCTTCATCGAGGCGCCCCATGTCTCCAAGTGACTCCCAACCGCCATCGAGTGTGCGCGCTGTCGCCCCCACATAGCGGTAGGTCGGTCGTTCACGAAGACTTCTCATCCACACCTCGCCCATCTCGCCCACTCCCAATTCACGGCCGTCAGGGTCAGTGATCTTCACAGTTCCAGGAATTACTTTGCCGACCGACCCACGATGTGCCAGCCACTCCACGCCACTGATGGTTGTTGCAGTTTGTGCTTCCGTGCCGGCGTAAAGCTCGAAAATTCGCTCTGGCCCCAGCCAATCAATCCATGCTTGTTTCAACCACTCAGGACACGGTTCAGCTAAATGCCACACCACGCGCAGACTCGATAAGTCATATGCCAGTCGCACATCATCGGGCAGTCGCAAAATACGTTTCATCATTGTGGGCACCATGTACAAAACAGAGCCCTTGTGTTGTTGAATCGCACTCAACGTTCCTTCTGCATCGAAGCGTGGCAATAACACGACATGTAAGCCGTGAAGCAATGCCTGACAACTCCACACCGCTGGACCGTTGTGATACAGCGGTCCGGGCATTACAAGACATCCACCCGGATCCATCAATAAGGGCACTGGCGCATGTGGATCCAACGCGGCCGGATCACCCGACACGATAAGTTTCGGTCGCCCTGTGCTGCCACCAGAAGTGGGTGCTTTCCATGCTTGCGAGATCACATGGGGTAAATGCGATGAGTCACGTCGGGGCGCGCGAAATCCTGTTGGCAAACATGTTCGCCCTGGATACTCACCGTCTTCAACACCAATGACTGCCGAAGAATTTGCCAATTCGATAATCGCTTCTTGTTCGCGACGAGGTAATCGAGCCGAGATTGGTTGAGGAGTTGCCCCCAAGCGCCACGCAGCAACGTAGGCAATGAAAAAATCGATGCTGTTAGGGACAGCGACTGTCACCATGTCGCCTTGTTGTGTCCCATGCTCAGACAAATAGACAGCCAGATCTCCACCGAGTTGGAGAAGTTCTGAACGTGTTACCGATTCCCCATCGCAGGTGACAGCGGGAGCATCTGGTGATGCGCTGGCGAGTTCTTCAAGTCGATCAAGAAACGAGATCATGAAATCAATGTTTAGCCTGCCTCCGCCCCACTGTTTCTCATTGGAACATCAACGTCTATCGATGATGACCTACAGCAACAGCGAGAGTGCAGGAACCGAGGCAAAGCCGATGATTGTTCCTGCACCCACAACAAAGGCCACGACCTGTTCATCAAGTTGTCCACGAATTGCCACGATGCCTGCAGTGACCATCGGTGGCGCCCCTGCTTGCAGAACAGTTGTTGACCACATCACATCTTCTTCCCAGCCTCCAGCAAGGACAACAGCCACCACTACAGCAGGGACTATCAGCATCTTGATACCAAGACCCCACAACGAGGGCCACAAGACAGTGCGCGAGAATCGCAATCGAAATCGTAGACCCACCGTTGCCATTGCAACTGGTGCAACTGTACGTCCCACGACATCAAGTACATCAAATACCTCACCTGGTAATTCGATGAAGCGCACGGGAACACTGACAAGAAGCGCTACAAACGGAGCAAACCGGAACAATCGGCTCAGCAGTAAACGGGCGGTCATGACATCTGATCCGTATGTGCTTGTCACAAATGCGCCCCATAACGACAGAGCAAGAAAAGTGCCCAATTGGTCATATGCAATTGCTGCAGGAAGGTGATCGCGACCAAGCAGACCCTCCACCATTCCGAGGCCAAGAAAGCTTGTGTTTCCGAGCACCCCAACACACAACAAGGCCCCGGTCACCGAGCGACTCCACTTCAAAATACGACCCAAAACAATGACAAGACCTGCACATGCACCCATCACCAGCCATGCTGCAATCACGGGAATCAGAAGTTGGCTCTCGAGACTGACACGCGACATCTTGGTGATAATGACTGCCGGCAGAGCCACGGTAAGAACGTATTTTTCAGCAAACGTGATGACGTGGGCAGGCACCGGACGCACAGACGACAGTGCCCACCCAAGAAAGAACGCTGCAACAACAACGGTAATCACTCTTCGAAACTAGTGCGCAACATGTGTATTCCAACGGAATTGACGTAGTACCTATTGTGAGACAATGGCGTAATGCCAGAAGAAATCCGCGACATCACCTCACCGCTTCTCGGAACGGTTTTTAAGATTCTTGTTCGTGTTGGTGACGTCGTGCGCCGTGGTCAAGAAATTGCCATCGTTGAATCAATGAAGATGGAACACCCCATCGAAGCAGACACAGATGGAACCGTGACAACAATCGCCGTTGCAGAAGGTGACACCGTCGCACAAGGCCAGACTGTGGCATCGATTACTCCCGGATCTGTGTCTGGGACTCCGAGCGAAACATCTACACACGCCCCGTCGTCGTCGCAGCGCGAAGATTTCACTCGCTACACCCAGCGTCGTTTTCTCACCACCGATGCCGCCCGACCAGAAGCGATCGCCAAACGACACGCAAAGGGGCAACGAAGTGCGCGCGAGAACATCGCCGACCTGGTCGATGAAGATTCATTTGTGGAATACGGATCGTTTGCCATTGCCGCCCAACGTCGACGACGCAGTCTCGACGACTTAATCGCCAACACCCCGGGCGATGGTTTGGTTGGAGGGTTGGCAACGGTGAACGGAAATGCCTTTCCTGCTGATCGTTGCCGTATCGCGGTCGCATCGTATGACTACACCGTCTTGGCGGGGACCCAGGGGTACCAAAACCATCGCAAAAAAGATCGACTCTTTGATGTTGCTGAAAAACAGCGACTTCCAGTGGTTCTATTCGCCGAAGGTGGTGGCGGTCGACCAGGCGACACGGATTCACCCGGGGTTGCTGGCCTTGACTGTCTTGCGTTTGCATATTTCGCACAACTATCTGGTCTTGTTCCGTTGGTTGGAATTACATCGGGATACTGCTTTGCGGGAAATGCTGCACTCCTTGGTTGCTGTGATGTCATCATCGCAACAGAAAATTCCAATATCGGCATGGCCGGTCCCGCAATGATTGAAGGTGGCGGTTTAGGAATTGTGCGCCCTACCGAGATCGGACCAATAGACGTACAGACCGGCAACGGTGTTGTAGACATTCGCGTGCCCGATGAACGTGCCGCAGTTGAAGCGGCAAAAAAATACTTGGGTTATTTCCAAGGTGCAGTCACTGATTGGTCACGCCATTCTGACGAGGAGTTGCGAGATGTCATCCCCGAACAACGCACGCGTGTCTACGACATCAGACGTGTCGTGAATTATCTTGCAGACATTGACTCGGTCACAGAGTTGCGTAGCGAGTTTGGTGTGGGAATGATTACAGCA
Source organism: Actinomycetota bacterium (assembly GCA_041173945.1). Lineage (GTDB taxonomy): Bacteria > Actinomycetota > Acidimicrobiia > Acidimicrobiales > Ilumatobacteraceae > UBA2093. The sequence goes on along the minus strand of JBEDHS010000199.1, from coordinate 18,626 downwards.
CTGATTCGCATCGAAGGTAAGCCCATGGGCTTAATCGCGAACAATCCCGCACATCTGGGAGGCGCAATAGATGCAGATGGCGCAGACAAGGCAGCCCGCTTCATTCAATTGTGCGACGCCTTTGATCTCCCCATTGTCAGTCTGTGTGACACTCCAGGATTCATGGTCGGCCCCGACGCTGAACAGAATGCGCAGGTGCGCAAATTCGGTCGAATGTTTGTGACGGCTGCGAGCATCACCGTTCCGTGGATCACCATCGTGTTGCGCAAAGGGTACGGATTAGGCGCCCAAGCAATGGCTCGCGGCAGTTTTCATGCCAATGACATGACTGTTGCCTGGCCAACCGGAGAATTCGGAGGAATGGGACTAGAAGGTGCGGTGCGTCTGGGTTATCGCAAAGAACTAGAGGCGGTCACCGACGAACACGAACGAGCCGCCCTGGAAGAACAACTGATTGCACGAGCGTACGAAAACGGCAGCGCACTGAATATGGCCAGTCATATGGAGATTGATGACGTCATCGACCCCGCCGAGACTAGACAACGCATCTTGTCAGTTGCGGGCGCGACTTCATCGTGGCACACACGATCGGGGAAAAAGCGTCCCATGGTCGACACGTGGTAGTGACCATCGCAGTGAAGCAACAGCTCACATTAACGAGAGAGTTACGACAGAGTAAGAAACGCCCCAAGACCATCGCGTAGTTGTTGTGCGAGTGCATCATCCACGATGTCATCATCGGCATTGATTTTTTCGTGCGCACCCGCCACTCCGACAGTGGCCACCACAGGGCAACCCAATAATCCAAACAACTCACTGGTGGCAGAAATAGCGTGCACTCCACCGCCTGGTCCTGGTCCTGCAGCAATGACCATCGCTGGTTTTTTCAGAATTGGTCCGGCAGCAAATGGGCGCGATGCCCAGTCGATCACGTTCTTGGTCACTGCCGAATAGGAATGGTTGTATTCAGGAGTCGCAATCACCACTCCATCTGCCTCGGCGACTGCACTGCGAAGCCGAGCAACCACATCGGGCAGCGTGTCGCCGTCGAGATCTTGGTTGTATAACGGAAGATCACTGATATCAAAGAACGTCACAGTGACACCCTCGGGTGCAAGCGAGGTGAGTGCGCGAGCAATTCTCGTATTGAAGGAATGAGCGCGGAGCGAACCAGAAAAGGCCAAAACTGATGTCATATTCGAACGACGATACGCACCCAAACTGGGGTATTCCACGCCCCATGACAAGTTTCTCAAGATCGATTTCCGTTGTCGATGCTGTTTAGTGGAACAATACAGAGGTGACCATTTCACCCCTTTTTGACCCTTCGGCTTGGCGCGAAGTCCCAGGATTCTCATTCACAGATATCACCTATCATCGCGCTGTCGATCAAGGAACAGTTCGCATCGCGTTTCATCGACCAGAAGTACGTAACGCTTTTCGCCCACATACTGTCGACGAGCTCTACACCGCACTCGATCACGCTCGTATGACGACAGATGTCGGCTGTGTGCTCTTAACCGGTAACGGTCCATCACCCAAAGATGGCGGATGGGCGTTTTGCAGCGGTGGCGACCAACGTATTCGCGGCAAAGACGGCTACAAATACGCCGACGGCGAAACCGAAGACTCTGTCGACAAAGGCCGTGCAGGTCGTCTGCACATTCTCGAAGTGCAACGCCTCATTCGATTCATGCCAAAGGTTGTCATCTGCGTGGTTCCCGGTTGGGCGGCTGGTGGTGGACACAGTCTGCACGTTGTCAGCGACCTGACACTAGCCAGCAAAGAGCACGCGCGTTTCAAGCAGACCGATGCCGATGTCGCATCTTTTGATGGCGGATACGGCTCTGCATATTTGGCCAGAATGGTCGGGCAAAAATTTGCTCGAGAGATCTTTTTCTTGGGGCGTGAATACACCGCCGATGAGATGTATGCGATGGGTGCAGTGAACGCATCAGTCCCCCACGACGAACTTGAAAAAACAGCACTGCAATGGGCGCGCGAAATCAACGGCAAAAGCCCAACTGCTCAACGCATGTTGAAGTTCGCTTTCAATTTGGTGGACGATGGTCTCGTTGGACAACAAGTGTTTGCTGGTGAAGCAACACGCTTGGCCTATGGCACCGATGAAGCTGCAGAAGGCCGTGAATCGTTCCTGGAAAAGCGAGACCCAGACTGGTCGCCTTTCCCCTGGTACTACTAAGACCACGTATACCTCTTCCATGCTGATTCGCGTCACAGATGTTCACGACTCACGTCTTGATCCATTTCGCTGGCGTGACCGTCAACTTGCCAGCAAGCTCGATCGTCAAGAGACCGTGGGTGCAGGAATGTTCGTTGCCGAAGGCGATCTTGTTGTTCAGCGCGCACTCCAGGCCAACAGACACCCAATTGCACTCCTCTGTGATGAAACAATGGGCGAACATTTTTCAACACTGTTGCCCGATGTCGACATCTTCATCGGAGATGAACCATTACGACGAGATGTCACCGGTCTGGGCGTGCCCCTGAAAGCAACAGGGCTTTTTCAACGCCCTCCGTTAATGTCGGTCCGCGATGTGATTGCATCACACACACGCATCGTTGTTGCAGAAGCAATTGATAACCCGACCAACCTTGGTGCAATTATCCGGAGCGCAACAGCTCTGGGGTGGGACGCACTCGTGCTGACCAACGGAAGTGCAGATCCGTTAGCGCGTCGTGCATTGCGCGTCTCGATGGGGTCTGGTCTCACTCTTCCTTTTGCCCGCATCGATGATTCAACTGAACTGATGAACATCGTGAACGAGTACGACTGCACCACCGTGGCTCTGACTCCCCATCCGGATGCCCCCGATATTGGCGATGTTCACTTCAACCCTCAGGACAAGATTGTGCTTTTCCTTGGGAGCGAACGAGAAGGACTCACCCAAGAAACCCTGTCTGGCACCACACATCAACTGCGGATCCCGATGCATCACAACACAGACTCACTGAACGTGGCCGCAGCAGCTGCAGTTGCCTTGTACTGTCTCGGACCACGTCAATAGCGTCAACACTTCCCACGTGTTCTATGACCAAGGAATGGTTAGGCGTTTCTCAGGTGTTCAGCAGCATTCACCATGTAATGAGCAATGTGAGAGACGACATCGTCACGCACCTCTTCGGGGATGAGATGCATTGTGGTCTCAATCGCGTTTGCCATGTGCATTAACCAATGGTCACGCTCACGCGTAGCAATCACGTAGGGATTGTGGCGCATACGAAGGCGCGGATGCCCACGTTCTTCCATGTATGTATGCGGTCCACCCCAATACTGAATCAGAAATGTGGCGAGACGATGGCGCGCTCCGGTGGTCTCGGTGCCGTCTGGATACAAAGGAATCAGAATCTGGTCATGTTCGACACCGTCATAAAAGGCATCGACTAAGGCGACGAAATACTCCGCGCCGCAGATCTCATAGACGCTTTTTTCTTCGTGTGTTTCAGACATCGGTCAGAAGAATTCTGGCTCTTGCCAGCCCGGGAAAATATCGGGAATTCCCGCCGAGACACGATCGGGATATTGAGCCGGTCTTTTTTCAAGAAAGCTCACCACGCCCTCTTTCGAGTCCGCACTCTTTCCGCGCTGCATAATGCCGCGAGAATCAACACGATGTGCATCCATGGGATGAGACGCCCCAAGCATTCTCCACAACATCTGTCGTGACATTGCCACGGAAACGGGCGCGGTGTTGTCGGCGATCTCTCGAGCCAGTTCTCGTGCCGCTGGCAACAGCTCTTCATCTGGATGCACACTTCTGACGAGACGCGCGGTGTGAGCCTCTGTCGCACTCACCAAGCGTCCGGTGAACACCCACTCTGTCGCCTGTTGAATACCGACCACGCGAGGCAAAAAGTACGACGAGCAGGCCTCGGGCACAATGCCTCTTTTGGCAAAGACAAAACCGAACTTGGCGGACTCGCTTGCCAGCCGCATATCCATGGGCAGAGTCATCGTTGCTCCCACTCCAACGGCAGCTCCATTGATTGCACCGATCACTGGTTTCAGGCTGTTGAAAATTCGTAATGCGACAAGCCCGCCCCCGTCACGCGGAACGCCTTGACGAGTCTGCACATCGCTTCCCCCTTTGGCGAACGTGTCGCCACCAGACGACAAATCTGCACCCGCGCAATATGCACGACCGGCTCCCGTCACGATGACCGCCTTTACATCATCGTTGGAATCTGTCAGATCAAACGCGCTAATCAACTCATACATCATCCGTGCGGTGAATGCATTGAGTTTGTCGGGTCGATTCAATGTGATTGTGGCGATTCCATCGGCGACGTCGAGAGAAATGTCTGTGAAGTCCATGCTCAGACCCTAGTCACGACATCAAAATCGACGTTGGTTGAAGCCTCGACCAACGAGACTTCTAGTGCACAACACCTAGACGTCGAGGAATTTGCTGGATGCAACACCAGAGCCGATACCGCCCGCTAATGCTCCCACAATCAAAAGAGTCACCATCACGCCGTTGACATACGACCCCGGCACCACGAGCGAACTGACACCTGTGCCTGGCTTGAACCCGGCCACACCTGATGTCCACGCGCTATTCAACGCCCATAGACCACCACAGGACACGATGGCTCCCACAAGGCCTTGAATCAAACCTTCCAAGATGAATGGAATACGGATAAACCAATCGGTGGCACCCACTAATTTCATCACTTCAATTTCGCGCCGTCGCGCAAAAATAGCTGTACGAATCGTGTTCCAAATCAAGATGATCGCGACCGCTAACAGCACGAGCGACATACCAATGGTCACAGTGCGCACAAACCCCGACAACGTGGAGATGACATCGAATTCGTCTTCGGCCAATGACACACCGGCCACTCCCGGCAAGGTTCGATATTGCTCGGCCAAACTTCGCACCAATTCCGGGTCTGTGGTCAAAGGGACCACTTTGTACTGAGACGGAATCGAATCAACCGACAACAAACTCAATGTTGTGGGGTCCCCTGCAAACACTCGTTTTGCTTCTTCGTAGCTTGCCGCTCGATCGAGGTATTCAAGTTTGTCGACATCAACGACATTGGGCTGTGATCGCAAGTTTTGTTCGATGAACTGCAGCGCATCGTCTGTGACATCGGGGCGCACAAAGACGATCATTCCGACATCTCCGCGCCATTGCACCAACAAATTGTCAAATGCACGTTGAATGAGGAAGGTGGTTCCCACCAGCAACAACGAGACAGCCGAGGTTATGACTGCTGCCACCGACAGTGTCACATTGCGTCGAAAACTTGCGATTGTTTCACGCACGGCATAAGAGAGACGTTGAATCACTCGTACACACCTCGTTCTTGGTCGCGCACGATGACTCCTCGGTCAAGCTGAATCACGCGACGTCGCATTGCATTCACGACGCGGTGATCGTGGGTTGCCATCACCACAGTTGTGCCTGTGCGATTAATCGCATCAAGCAGCGACATAATTCCTTCGCCCGTCGCTGGGTCGAGGTTTCCTGTGGGTTCGTCTGCGAGCAAAATCAACGGTCTGTTGACAAACGCTCGAGCAATCGACACTCGTTGTTGTTCACCACCAGAGAGTTGATGCGGAAATCGGTCCTCTTTGCCAGAGAGCCCGACGAGATCGAGGACCTGTGGAACCTGCTGGCGAATCACGTGTTTGGGTTTTCCAATCACTTCAAGAGCAAACGCCACGTTTTCAAAGACTGTCTTGTTCGGGAGCAACTTGTAATCCTGGAACACGTTGCCCATAGTGCGGCGCAAATGAGGAATCTGTGAATTGGCCATCTCGTTGATATTTCGACCCGCAACCCAGACATTTCCGCGCTCTGGTCGCTCTTGCCGACTCATCAGACGAAGCAGAGTTGATTTTCCCGAACCTGACGGACCGACAAGGAACACAAAATCGCCCTTCGCAATGTCGAAGGATGCATCACGCACGGCCGGTATTTCTCCGCCATACATCTTGGAGACGTTCTCAAGACGAATCATTGAAGTTCCCAACCTAGCAATATCAGACCCCTCGACGAGGTCGCCCTCGGAGCCTCCGTATGGCTCTAGGCCGACATTTCTCTACGCCAGCGGAGAAAACCTTCCATAAAGAGATCTAAGTCACCATCGAGCACCCCAGCCACGTTGCCCGATTCGACTTCAGTGCGAACGTCTTTCACCATTTGGTACGGCTGCAACACATACGAACGAATCTGTGCGCCCCAACCCACTTGAGCTGGTTTGCCCGCGATGCGATCTTTTTCCGCCTGATGCTCTTCTTCGATCTTGGCAGCAATCATCGCCTTCAAGCGCGTCATTGCTTTCTCGCGGTTTTGTAATTGACTTCGCTCTTCTTGGCTGCTCGCCACCGCACCAGTTGGCTCATGAATAAGACGTACAGCAGACGATGTCTTGTTCACATGCTGACCACCAGCTCCAGATGCCCGAAACACTTCCATCCGAATATCTGCTTCGTTGATCTCGACATCGGGAGCATCCATCTCTGGCCAGACTTGAACTGAGGCGAAACTGGTATGACGTCGTCCTTGATTATCAAACGGACTTATCCGCACCAAGCGATGAGTTCCACGTTCCGACGTCATCAGTCCATAGGCATACCGTCCACGAATCGTGAGTTCTGCCGACATAATGCCCGCTTCAGTGCCGGGACTGACATCGTCAATTTCCACGGTGAAACCACGGCGTTCCGCCCATCGCGTGTACATGCGCAACAACACCTCGGCCCAATCTTGTGCATCCACCCCGCCGTCTTTAGCGTTGATCTGCACGATCGCATCCACACTGTCGTGTTCACCAGTAAACAAACTACGAAGTTCCAGCACACTTAAACCGGCGGAAACCTTTGCAATTCCTGCTTCAATCTCGGATTCCTGAGAATCATCATCGACTTCACGAGCCAAGTCGTGAAGAACCTCAATGTCATCAAGTACCGACTTCAACGAATCGTATTCATCGACGTCTGATTTCACGTTCGAGTATTCAGAGTTAATTTTCTTTGCCGCATCTTGGTCATCCCAAAGATCTGGTCGAGAAATTTCAATCTCTAACTCCGACAATCGAGCACGCGACTGATCAATCTTCAGATATCCATGCGCTTCTGAGAGTCGTCGAGAGACTTCTTTGAGATCGTTGGTGAAATCGCGCATAAACAGCCGTCAGAAAATGAGTTACGCAGCTGCTCCGTGGCACAGCTTGTATTTACGCCCAGAACCACACGGGCACGGAGCATTTCTCGGAGTATTCGACCAGTCGTTGGCATCTTTGACAACGGGACGGCGAACTTCTTCGGCTGTCGGTCGCAGCATCTCAGGATCAACGTCCCCGCCGGCCAATGCCGCAGTCGTGAAACCGTCGTCATCAAAATCGTCACTACTTGTTTCCACGAGGTTCTTCACCTGAACTGCGGGCTGCTCTTCATGCACCACTTGTACATGCATCACATAACGCACGAAGTCTTGCGCGATGCCGGTCATCATCTGACCAAACATGTCATAGCCCTCACGTTGCCATTCGGTCAAAGGATCTTTTTGACCCATCGCGCGCAGGTTGATTCCCTCTTGGAGATAATCCATCTCTTCCAGATGTTCACGCCATCTCTGGTCAATGATGCTCAACATCACTTGACGCTCAATCTGTCGCAGAACATCCGGGCCAAGTTCGCTCTCGCGACGGGAATAGTGGGCACTCGCATCAGCCATCACTAGGTCGTACACCTCGTTAGTGCTTCGACATTGCTCAATCTGTGACTCGGTAACAGCTGCCGGCCAAAAAGTGCTCAACTCTTGGACGAGACCTTCAAGATCCCATTCGTCACTTGCTTCCGACACGCAGTAACTCTCAATGAGCGAGTCAACTGCATCGGCAAGATATTCCATCGCCGCGGCACGCAAATCTGCGCCCGACAAGATTTGGTCACGACGCATGTAAATCACTTTGCGTTGTTCGTTCATGACCTCGTCGTACTTCAACACATTTTTGCGAATCTCGCCGTTACGTTGCTCGACCGTGGTTTGGGCACGTTCAATTGCCTTGGTCACCATCTTTGCTTCGATTGCTTCGTCGTCGGGCAATGTACGCCCCATCACCCAACTCAACGCACCCGTTGCAAACAAGCGCAAGAGTTCGTCTTCAAGGCTGAGATAGAAACGGCTGCTACCAGGGTCTCCCTGACGACCTGAACGACCTCGCAACTGATTGTCGATACGACGACTGTCGTGTCGCTCTGTTCCCAAGACATACAACCCACCGAGGGCACGCACCTTGTCGCCTTCTTCGGAACATTGTTTTTTGAAGATGGGAAGAAGTTCTTCGTATCGAGCCAGCGCTGATGCGCGTGCCGCTTGAAAATCGGGGTGCAATTTCTCAATCGGTGCGGGAAGAGCAAATTCATCCACCAATACAGAAGGATCCACCCCTTCTGACAGCACCTGTTGGCGTGCGAGTAATTCGTGGTTGCCACCCAACAAAATGTCGACTCCGCGGCCGGCCATATTTGTTGCCACAGTGACCGCACCAAGACGCCCCGCTTGGGCCACAATCTGGGCCTCGCGAGTGTGTTGCTTGGCATTCAACACTTCGTGGGCAATACCGCGTTTAGTCAATTCGCGAGAGAGATACTCGCTTTTCTCGACGCTGATTGTTCCCACCAAAATCGGTTGACCCTTGGCATTTCTTTCCGCGATGTCTTCGACAACTGCTCGAAACTTGGCCGCTTCAGATTTGAAAATTAGATCGGGAAGATCTTCGCGCTGAACTGGTCTGTTTGTTGGGATCGGGACAACTTGCAATGAATACGTATTCACCAATTCGGCGGCTTCGGTCTGTGCAGTACCAGTCATGCCGGACAATTTGTCGTACATGCGGAAATAGTTCTGCAGGGTGATTGTCGCCAGCGTTTGATTCTCTTCGTTGATACGAAGACCCTCTTTGGCCTCAACCGCTTGATGGATACCTTCGCTCCAGCGACGACCTTCGAGGATGCGCCCGGTGAATTCATCAACAATCTTTACTTCGCCACCGTCAACGATGTAGTCCTTGTCTCGTCGGTACAACTCTTTGGCTTTGAGCGCGACTTGGAGCTGGTGGACAAGATTTTGTTGCACCGCATCGTAGAGATTGTCGAGACCCAACTCTTTTTCAACCCGCTCCACACCAGTTTCTGTCGGAAACACAATGCGCTTAGCTTCGTCAACTTCATAATCGACATCGCGATTCAATGTACGAACGACAGAGGCGAACTTGTAGTACATCGCGGCTGCGTCAGCGAGGCGACCAGAGATAATCAATGGCGTGCGCGCCTCATCAATCAGGATGCTGTCCACTTCGTCGACAATTGCGAAGTTGTGCCCACGTTGCACTTTGTCGGACAACGATGACGCCATGTTGTCGCGGAGGTAATCAAAACCAAATTCGTTGTTGGTTCCATAGGTGATGTCGCATGCGTAATCTTCGCGACGTTGCCCGGGCTGGTCTCTAAATCCGGGGATAACCAAACCAACGGACAAACCCAGCCACTGGTGAATACGGCCCATCCATTCGGCGTGAAAGCGAGCCAGATAGTCGTTCACAGTGACAATATGGACACCCTTGCCGGACAAACCATTGAGATAGGCCGGCAGTGTCGACACCAGTGTTTTTCCTTCACCGGTCTTCATTTCTGCAATCCATCCGAAATGAAGTGCTGCACCACCCATCAACTGAACATCGAAATGGCGCTGTCCAATAACGCGCCGAGATGCCTCACGCACAACTGCGAACGCTTCGATCAATAAATCATCGAGTGATTCACCACGATCAAGTCGCTGACGGAATTCTGCGGTCTTTGCCTGGAGGGCCTGATCAGATAACGCCTCCATCGAGTCACTGGCGGCATTGATATCGGGAATAAGGCCTTGGAGCGCTTTTACTCTTTTGCCATCACCAGCTCTAAGGACTCGGTCAAGAATTTTCATGCGAATCTCAAGCCTACCCGTGCAGGTGTCTTAGCCCAGTTCGCTATAGGGCCGCACATCCCATAAGAATCAGCCAATGGGGACAAATTCAGTCGACGCAGTCATCTTCGACCTTGGTGGCGTAATTATGAAAAATGGGAGCCCTCGAGACTTCGCGCGCCAATACCCAGACCACGACCCTGCTTTTATCGCTGAATTAATGATGGGCCCACACCATCTCGACACCGACCACCCGTGGCACCGTGTGGAGCGTGGGGAAATCACATTGGCTGAATGTCGGGAGTTGACAAAACAAAAGATGCATGAAGCGGGCGTAGTTCGCCCCACTCCTCCACCGACGTCAACGGCGAAACCAGGCGCCTTTGAATTCCAGCTCAATGAAGAGATGGTGTCGTTCATTCACGATTTGAAAGATGCGGGAATCCCGCGGGCAATCCTCACAAATAACGTACGTGAATTTCGCCAGTGGTGGTGGCCTCTTCTCGAATTTGAGAACCTCTTCGATGTCATTGTCGATAGCCACGAAGTCGGTATGAGAAAGCCCAACCCAGAGATTTACCATCTCACGCTGAACAAGTTGAATATGACAGCGACACGAACAGCTTTTCTCGACGATCTGTTTGCCAACGTCGATGCTGCACGACAAGTCGGACTACATGGAATTCATGTGCAAGAAGATGCAACTGACGCAATTCAGCGTGCGCGAACTTTGACAAATCTTTTGTAGACAGACACCACCCTACGAGTCGTGTATGTCCGGCACGTACGTCACCGCAACACACAACACATCTGTTGCACCACGACGGGCAAGAGCAGACACTGCAGCGCGAAATGTTGCCCCTGTCGTCATGACATCGTCAATCACACAAATTTTTCTCATCGCCCCCAAGGGACGAGCGACAAATTCTGGCTGAGCCAAACGTACGTGGCGACTTCGTCCTGTCTGATGTTCGTTATTCGCTCTTCTCAACAAACAACGACACTTCATCTGCAACGTGGTTGCCGCATGACGCGCAAGAAGTTCTCCGTGGTCGAACCCGCGTTGCTGTCGACGAGCCGACGAGGTGGGTGCCCACGTCACCACATCGATTGCGCCCACCTCTGCAATAGCGGCGACCAGATGTTGCGATAGTTCGCGCGCCAAGGATTTGTCAGTCTGATATTTCAGACGGAGCACCTTTTGTCTGATGTCGCCCTGATGTGTGAAACAGGCACAAAAACTGGCCGACACAAAAGAACCATGACCGACGGAGTACTTCTCACTACGGTGTAACTCCATGGATTCTTCACATCCCCACACGTCTCGCCCACTACGAGAACGTTTCATTGAACGCTTGGGGCGATGTGTATTGGGGCTAGCTGGATTCGGTATTGGTATTGCCTTTTTCGTCCAAGCCGATATCGGAGTACCGCCGTGGGATGTTTTCCATCAAGGCATCGCCGAAAAAGCCAATCTTGGTCTCGGCACTGTCATCATCATTACCGGTTTTGCTTTGTTGTTGTTATGGATTCCGCTTCGCGTGCGTCCAGGAATTGGAACGATTTTGAACGCGGTTCAGATTGGTCTTGTCGAAAACATTGCTGAAGGAATAATCCCCGACGCTTCTCAACCCATTGTCCAAATCGTCTATGTGTTTTTGGGAATGGTGTGTATCGCAGCAGGATCGGGTCTCTACATCGGAGCCGAACTGGGGTCGGGTCCGCGCGACGGCTTGATGATGGGACTCAACCAACGATTCGGCATCAGTGTTCGTATCTCACGCACCATTGTTGAAGTGGTGGCGATGTCAGTCGGAATCATCCTGGGTGGCGGAATTGGAATTGGCACGTTGATCTTCGCGTTTGGTATCGGACCAATGGTGCAAGTGGCGCTCCGCGTCTTTCACCTGTCGCCGCAACTTGTCGATGCAGCGACAGGTGAAGCTCTCGAGCAATAGACCGCCACCTCTGACGGTTCACCAGAATTAATTAGTAGCGGTAATGATCTGGCTTGAATGGACCTGATGGACTGAGGTCCATGTATTCAGCCTGTTCGTCAGTCAGCATTGTCAACTTCACACCCAGTGCATCGAGATGTGCACGAGCAACTTTCTCATCCAGATGCTTCGGCAAGACATACACACCGACTGGATAGTTCTCAAGATTGTTGAACAATTCGATTTGTGCGATGACCTGGTTGCTAAACGAGCAACTCATCACGAACGAAGGATGTCCCGTTGCACACCCCAAGTTCACCAAACGTCCTTCGGCCAAAACAATGACTGAATGACCGTCGGGGAATGTCCACAGGTCGGTTCCTGCTTTGAGTTCATCGCGAGTTGCACCGCTGCGAGCAAGACCAGCCATGTCGATCTCGTTGTCGAAGTGGCCAATGTTGCACACGATTGCGTTGTGCTTCATTCCCGCCATGTGTTCAGCAGTAATGATGGCCTCGTTGCCTGTCGCGGTCACAAAGATGTCCACTTCTTTCAAGCACGATTCCAAAGTGTTCACTTCGTACCCTTCCATCGCAGCTTGTAATGCATTAATGGGGTCTATCTCTGTGACGATGACTCGTGCACCTTGACCACGCAGTGATTGAGCACATCCTTTGCCCACGTCTCCATAACCACACACAACTGCAACTTTTCCGGCAATCATGACGTCGGTCGCACGGTTGATGGCGTCGATCAATGAGTGACGACAGCCATACAAGTTGTCAAACTTGCTCTTTGTCACGCTGTCGTTCACGTTGATTGCAGGAAACAGCAGTTCTTTCTTTTCTGCCATCTTGTACAAACGCTTCACGCCAGTTGTTGTTTCCTCGGTAACGCCCTTGATCGCAGCAGCCATGCGGGTCCACTTGGTGGGGTCTTCTTTCAACGAACGCTGCAACAGACCAAGCACCAAAGCCAACTCGGGGTTAGATGCGCTGGTCGGGTCGGGTACCGCACCTGCTTTTTCGAATTCAACGCCTTTGTGCACGAGCAAAGTCGCATCGCCACCGTCGTCGAGAATCATGTTCGGCAAATCACCATCAGGCCACGTCATCATCTGTTCGGTGCACCACCAATACTCTTCCAACGTTTCGCCCTTCCATGCGAAAACGGGAACACCTTGTGGGTTGTCTGGTGTGCCATTCGGGCCCACCACCACAGCTGCTGCTGCATGGTCTTGGGTGGAGAAAATGTTGCAACTTGCCCATCGAACTTCCGCGCCCAATTCGACCAACGTCTCAATCAACACAGCAGTCTGAATGGTCATGTGCAACGAGCCAGATATCTTGGCGCCCTTCAGCGGCTTGGAGGGACCAAATTCCTTACGCAGCCATCGAAGGCCGGGCATTTCATGTTCGGCAAGATGAATTTCTTTGCGACCGAATGGGGCGAGACTGAGGTCTGCGACTCGATAGTCACGACGTGCAGCAAGAGTGGACATAGGGGCTCCTTGTATCAACCTGACGAGATGTCAGTTACCAATTAGACATGGGCTGGGGCCTGCTGGCTCCACTCTGATCAGCCCGATCACTGTCGTACCCTAGCGAAGAATTAGACCTCAAAGGTGGGTTTGATGTTGTGACTCTGAATCAAGCCCATCAAACGGTCGTGTTCAGAGTCGGTCACCGTGCGTGATTCTCCAATCAACATCACAGGAATGCCATCAACCACGTTGTATGCCCTCTTCAACCGTGGGTTATACAAAACGTTCTCTGACTCGATGTACCACAGTGGGCCTTTGTCCTCCGGGCAAGCCAAGATGTCCAATAATGCTCGGTCAATACTCATGTCATTTCCTGTTTCTAAATCGATGTCACCAGTGACAACACTTCAGCCACGTGATCGTCACATTCATGACGAGACGGTGCTTCTAAATTCAATCGTAATAGTGGCTCGGTATTCGACGGCCGCAAATTGAACCACCAACTACCGCAATCAACCGTCAGACCATCCACCCAATCCTGGCTGTATTGGCCATACACCTTGGACACCGCATCCATCACCATCTGGGCATCATCAACACTGGTGTTGATTTCACCACTTGCTTCATACCGTTCGAATGGGCGACGGAATTCGGACAACGGTTGTCCGGCGCGAGACAACTCTTGCAGCATGAACATCGTGGCGATGATGCCAGAGTCGGCTCGGTAATTGTCTAAGAAGTAATAGTGAGCAGAATGTTCACCACCGAACACTGCTCCGGTTTCAGCCATCACTTGTTTGATATTGCTATGGCCAACTTTCGTGCGCACTGCGTTGCCACCATTTTCACGGATTACCTCGGGCACCGACCGTGAGCAGATGAGGTTGTACAGAACCGTCGCACCAGGATGTGCGCGCAACACGCCAACGGCCAAGATTGCTGTTGTGGTCGAGCCCGACAAACCACGACCTTTTTCATCAACGACAAAAACACGATCGGCATCACCGTCGAATGCCAACCCCAGATCAAATCCCCCGCTGACAACGCGCGCTTGAAGATCGCGCTGGTTTGCCGGCTGAATCGGATCTGCGGGGTGATTCGGAAATGTTCCGTCCAGTTCCGGGTACATGATTTCAAGATCGATCATCGCAAGACGCTCAAAGACAACAGGGACAATTAATCCACCCATGCCATTTGCCGTGTCGGCAACAACGCGCATCGGAGAAATTTCGTCAATTCGAATAAAGCTGACGACATGATCGGCGAACTGATCCAACATGTTTCGTGTTGTCACATTGCCGCGTGCTGCCACTGGTGCTGTGGGTGCACCAGCGAGAACAGATTTTGCAGCGTCTCTTATTTGTGCAAGACCAGTGTCGATACCTACTGGCCGTGCCCCCGACAAACAGAATTTGATGCCGTTGTACTCGGCCGGATTATGGGAGGCGGTGAACATTGCACCGGGAGCATCAAGAATGCCGGCAGCGAAGTAGACCAAATCTGTACTGGCAAGTCCCAAATCAATAACGTTTGAACCTCGCGATTGCACTCCCGATGAAAATGCCGCTGCCAATGCTTCCCCTGTCACGCGCATGTCACGCGCCACGATCACAGTGGGAGAATCAACAAATTCGGCGAAGGCAACTCCGAGGGCGAATGCCACCTCTTCGTTCATCTGATCCGGAGTCGTGCCCCGTACGTCATAGGCCTTGACAATTGCGTCAAGGACCGCAGGGTCTGTACTCATCAATCCTTGAGATTATCTGGTGAGCCCTCATCTGGGGCCGATTCGGTGTCCGTTGCAGATACATACGGAGGCATCGAAATTCCATATCTCAGTCGGCGACGCATCATCACAACAAGTAGGACTATTCCAGCAAATGTGAGGACATACGAAAAATTGTCGAGCCTGGACGGTTCATACGACAAAGTGACTTCTTGATCGGTTGGGATGACCACCATCATGTTGGGAGCTGCTCGATAAATCGAGTCTGCCCCAGACACTTCCCAGTTGGGGAAATAACTCACACGAACAAGGACAGGAATACCTGTTTTATCCACTGAGAAAGAAATGGACTCATTGTTTACTTTTACGTTTGAGACGGTGACGGGGTCAAGAGCAATGTTGTTGATTTCCGCATCTGGCACAACAACGTTGACTTGACGGTTTGACTGCCCTTCTTCTCCTACTTGTCGTTCACGATCAACTTGAGCGTTGACACGTTGCCATGTTTGTGGTCCATTGACTACAGGGAGAGCATTCCACTCAGCAGAATTTTGAAAATACGAGGTTCCAATTTCGAGCCAACGTTCGCGTGCATCTCCCGAGCGTTTCTTCACTACGACTGGTTGATTGGTTAAAGCTTCAACAATGCTGACGTCGCGAAGTTCAAATACTTGCCATGGCCCGCTGGTGGCAACAAGAGAAAGTTCTGGTTGTGCAGTGGCTTGCGTGATGGCCTCTGGCGTATAGGCCATGAAATAACGAATGCCCAGCATCTTCATGTGCTCAACACCGATGGAGGCATCATTGTTGACATAACGCAGTTCGCGTACTGGGTTACTGCTTTGCTTTGACAATGCCGCTGCCGCTAAAAAGTGATACGGCGTTGTTCCAGCGGCTTCGAAGTACAACCCTTCCATCGAGCCGATGCAGCTATCTGTCCAGAACGGCAGCAACATCAAAGCCATCGTGGTGCCGTATTTGTTTAAGTCTGAATTGTTTTCCCACAATGCACGTCCACAACCATGTTCTGGATTTTCTCCCAGTTGTTTCATCGTCTGCACAATGCCGTAGTACTCACCATACGAGGTTTTGCCCTCATAGCCCTCAAAATTCCAACGAGCCCAGCCATCGGAAAACGCACGTTGTGCAGGAAAGTTGATTGGGCCCCATGCATAACTTGTGCCATCTGCATTCGCCACAAGTTTTCCACCAGGCAATGCCTGATACCGCACACCAATGACTACCAAACTAAACACCGCGAAAATCCACAAAACCGTTGTCCCCCACGATTGTGATTTCACATAATTCAATGACGAGGTTTTGCCCCGTTCTGCCATCACAAGCCTGTAGGCGTATGTCAACACTTCATAGACGCCGATTGCAGCGAGCATGTATCGCAACAAAAACAAGAACGGAAGCACTCGCGGATTCCACAACAGACCGATGATCGGCAGGCCACCTTGGGCAACTTTGACTGCGATCATCAACACCACGATGTAAACGCCCATCCAAATTCCCAGATGTCGACGACGAATAAACGAGCCGACGAACCCTGCAATCGCGAACAGAACGATCAGCACGTTCCATGTGGTGTCAAGGGGGAAATACATCTCCCACAGCGAATTAAATGAGCCATTCCCCGGCTCTGATCCGTACTTCATGTCCGTCATGAAGGCGTGTCCGCCAAGAAACGGCACCACCCAGAATGCGGACAACAGCACCGCACACCCCAAGGTCACAATTCCATAGCGAAGTCGTTGCCGATCGAGACGCAGCAACAACATGATGACCGCGCCGCCAAAAACAAAGAGCAACACAATTCCGTGACTCAACGCGGACAATGCGATACATAGTGCCGCCCAGCCACGATATTTACCATCGTCTAGTCCACGCGAAAAAAGACCTAGGCCCAGTAATGAAAATGCCAACGCGATGGAATGTGAGAATTCCCCCGCCATTGTTGACGCGATATTTCCACCGTAAATGGTGAAACTTTCATCCAGAAGAAAAAACAGT
The DNA here is from genome assembly GCA_041173945.1 of Actinomycetota bacterium. GTDB lineage: Bacteria > Actinomycetota > Acidimicrobiia > Acidimicrobiales > Ilumatobacteraceae > UBA2093. The sequence continues at coordinate 1,523 of JBEDHS010000199.1, read as the reverse complement.
GCTCCAATCACCATTAATTCGGGAAGTGGATAGGGCATCTTGGTGATCTTGCCCATGAAGTACGCGCACCACGGAAACGCCAGGAGACCTGCCACAACAATCAACTTGAATGCGATGCCATAGGGCAAGACCACATCGAGTGCAACTATGGCAAGTGCGGGTACAACCATGTAAAAGCGATAGGCAGGCAGTCCCGCGTACCAATCCATACTCCAGCCCGTCAATCGCCAATGAGGCAGCAACACATCGCGCAAATATGCAGGGCCCCACACATGCGCACCCATGTCTCCACCGGTCGGTGTGTTGTCACGAAGAATCAGGTTGGGATGAAGAATCGAGAGCAGAATCAATGTCGCACCGAGAACAACTGCGGTCGTGCTCATCGACTTGAACGTGTCCGACCACGTCGGTGTTCCCGACTGTTGCGTCTCGAATGACTCAACCTCAGTGACGTCCTCGGTGGTGTCGGCCATTGTGAAATCTTTGTCCATTTTTTCCCTACAGCAACATCACCAACGACAACCCCGTTGCATTAAACGCAAGGTGGGTGACGATGGCTAATCCCAGTGTGCCAGTCCAATGACGAACAACACCAAGTACAAGTGCGAATACAAACAGGCCCGGGATTTCCACCGGGGACAAATGAATCAATGCGAAAAGCGCCGCCGTGGACACAATGCCCACATTTCTTCCGAATGCTTTCACCATTCGTGTCTGCAGACAGCCGCGGTACACAATCTCTTCGACAATCGGAGCTCCCACCACCACGACTGCGACGAGCAACAGCGCCCACCAACCCGGAGCCGTTGAAGCAATCTCGTCAGCACGCTCTGAAATTTTCTCTGGCGAAAACTGATCAGGGAATAGTTGCGAAAGAGGCCAATTCACCAGGTTCATCAGAATTAATTGGCTTCCAATTCCAAGCGGTATTCCTATCCATAGGTCACGAAGAGAAAACCATGTCCGGAATTGACGTCGTAGGGAACCATCAGAGAAAGGTAAAAAACGGGGAAAGAAGTACAGATATACGCTCCACATCGCTGCCACATTGACTGCTAGGGCCCACATCGGCGGATTTTCTGCACCGCTTCGACCGGTCGCGACAAGTGCAACGATGGACGCAAAACTCGCTGCGACATAAATAATTAGCCACAACGCAAGAGCATGAAACCCTTCCGAGCGATTTTCGGCAGTTGACGACATGTCAGGCGACAACGTTGTCAGCCAGCAAGGCGACCTGCGTCATAGACGTGAACTCGCTGACGACGATCTTCTAAGTGCCACCCCGATGGCGGTTTTAAACGATTGGCATGCTGATCACACAGGTCATATGCATGCGGATCGCGTTCGGGGGTCAAGTTGTCGAGCCACACCTGCGAGCGGGCGTACTGATACGTCAATGTGACGGTTGCCTGATGAACACACCCTTGACGCGTGCACTGCCTTGCCATAAGGAAAACGGTAGTCATTTGCCTCACTAATTTCGGCGATGCCGAATGAACATGGCCCCAACCCCGCCGTAG
>JBEDHS010000198.1:0-10942 GCA_041173945.1 Actinomycetota bacterium | reverse complement strand
TGTGTATAAGAGACAGTTTCTGAGGCATGTGAAATTTACGCCGAACATCCAGACGCGCACGTATTGGCTGGCGGAACTGACTTTATGGTCGAAGTCAATTTCAACCATCGCAAGCCGACAGTGGTTATCTCGCTGGGAAAGATTTCAGAACTTCGTCAATGGAGCCACAATGAATCCACCAACGAGATAATCATTGGCGCAACAATGCCATTCTCTGTGTGCGAGCAAGAGCCTCTCGCAGGCTTTATTCCTGCTTTGGCACAGGCTGCGCGCACAGTAGGTTCACCTCAGATTCGTAATGCAGGGTCAATTGGGGGAAACCTCGGAACTGCCTCGCCAGCGGGAGACTCGCTCCCTGTGTTGTCTGCGCTTGATGCGATGGTCGAAACACATTCACTCAGCGGCTCACGGCGCATTTCGATTCATGATTTCTTGGTCGGACCGAAAAAAAATGCGCTCACAAAAAGCGAGTTCGTCACATCAATTCATCTGCCGATCGGAAATGGACCGCAGATGTATGCAAAAGTCGGCGTGAGAAATGCAATGGTCATCTCTATTGCCTCGGTCTGTTTTGCAATTCAAGACAATACGCCTCGAGTCGCGCTTGGTTCAGTTGGTCCAACGGTTTTGCGGGCACGCCAAGCCGAGCAGTTCTTCAGCACAGAGATTCAGAACGCGTCGGGTCCCGTGTCAGCCGAGATTTTCAACACATTCGCCGAAAGAGTTGCCGAAGAGTCCCGTCCAATTGACGACCACAGATCAACGGCTCAGTACCGACGACATGCGGTACGAACTCTCGCACGTCGGCTCGCAGAAAAGAGTGTCACCCATGTCTAACGAGTTTTATCAACTGAAAGTCAATGGAGTCGAACATCACGTTCGCGATTCGTGGATTGGCGAGAGTCTTTTATATGTACTTCGTGAACGATTGGGACTACCTGGATCTAAAGGCGCGTGCGAACAAGGTGAGTGCGGCAGTTGCACCGTCTATATCGACAGTAAACCCGTGTGTAGTTGTCTTGTGCTTGCTGCCTCTGCGCAAGATTCAGACATTGCCACGATTGAAGGATTACAAGACGATGGTTCCTTGACTGACGTACAACAAGCCTTCATTGATTGTGGGGCGGTTCAATGTGGATTTTGCACTCCAGGTTTGGTGATGTCCATTCATCATCTTTTGGACACACACCCCACCCCGTCTCCTCAACAGATCAAAGAATCAATTTCAGGCAACATCTGTCGATGCACCGGATACGGACGAATCTTTGACGCCGTGGAGACAGTGGTCCACAGACGAGGAACACCCGAATGAAAGATGTCCTCACACAAGAGCGGTTTGTGCTTGGCACAAATGCACCTCGGCCAGATGGCGCCGCAAAAGTGAAAGGCGAATTCGCCTTCTCATCGGACATGTGGGCCGACAACATGTTGTGGGGCGCAACACTGCGCTCGCCGCATCCTTACGCTGCAATTGTCAAGATCGACACCTCCCTAGCCGAGCAATTACCCGGTGTGTTCTGTGTCTTAACTGCACAAGACGTACCAGGAGATCTGACCTATGGACTAATTAGTTGTGACCAACCCGTTCTGGCCGATTCAGTTGTTCGCTACATGGGTGAACCTGTCGCCATCATTGCAGCTGATCATCCAGAAACCTGCCGTCGCGCACTGGAGCTAATCTCAGTGACGTATGACGTTAAAACCCCGTTGGTCGATCCTGAAGAAGCACTGTTGGAGACGACAGCACCGATTCATCCTGATGGCAACGTCATTCGCCATCAAAGGATTGTTCACGGCAACCCTGAGGTCACCGGCGACATTGTTGTCGAGGGCTTATACGACATTGGCATGCAGGATCAGGCGTTTCTCGGCACGGAAGCTGCCCTCGCTATACCAGGAGCGGGCGGCGACAGCATCGAAATCCATGTCGCCACACAATGGCTTCACGAGGATCAGAAACAAATTGCAGCGTGTCTGAATATGCAACCCGAACAGATCCATCTCGTCCTTGGTGGAGTCGGCGGAGCGTTTGGAGCACGAGAAGACATCAGCCTTCAGGTACACGCAGCTCTCCTTGCCCTTCGAACAAAGCGACCCATCAAGATGCAATACGGACGCGAGGAAAGTTTCTTTGGTCACGTGCATCGTCACCCCGCAAAGATTTGGATGCGCCATCACGCAGATACCGACGGCATTATTCAAAAAATTGAGGCTCGCTTCTTGTTTGACGGCGGTGCGTACGCATCGACTTCCTCAGCAGTGCTCATTAACGGTGTCACCCATGCTCAAGGCCCCTACCGATGTGACAACGCAGTGGTAGACGGATACGCAGTGCGAACTAACAATCCACCGTGCGGTGCAATGCGTGGCTTTGGCGTGGTGCAGGCCTGTTTTGCCCACGAGAGTCAAATGGACAAGATTGCTGATGCAACACAGCTTGATCCGGCAGAAGTTCGCCTTCGCAACGCGATGCAACGTGGAGACCGACTGATTACAGGACAAGTTGTCGAAAGCGTTGCACCAGTTCGCGAATTGATTGAACAGACACAACACATTCCATTACCTGCACCACTGGCACATGACGCAGACGTCCTCGATTTACCCGGTGGCTCTGGCCTCGCATCTGCTCCACAGCACATTAAACGTGGAGTGGGATGGGGTGTGAGTATCAAGAACATCATGTACAGCGAGGGTTTTGACGATTACTCGACCGCTCGTTGCACGCTGTCGCAGGGACAAGCGACATTGAAGTTCGCCACCAGTGAAGTGGGTCAAGGCTTTGTCACCATTGCTCAACAAATTGCACGTTCGATTCTCGGAGTCGATGACGTTGCCTTGGACACAATCGACACCAAGATCGGCTCAGCTGGCTCGACCTCTGCGTCTCGCCAAACATGGATGAGCGGCGGAGCCGTCGACGGTGCATGTCGACTAGTTCGCGAGCGGCTCTTTGAACACGTTGGTCGCCAACACGGAATCGATCCACTTCGATTAGTGGTAGAAGACAACGAGATTGTTGACTCGTTGGGCGATTTCAGAATTTCTGTAGCTGACGCGTCGCACGATGTCGTCATCAGTGAAGAGTTTGAGCATCATCATCGGCCCACCGAAGAACTTGACGAAAACGGTCAAGGCAACTGTCACGTCGCGTTCGCATTCGTCGCCCACCGAGCTGTTGTCGATGTCGATGTGGATCTTGGTCTTGTCAAAGTAATCCAAATAGCGACTACACAAGATGTTGGTCGCGCCTTGAATCCTCTTTCTGTCATTGGACAAATTGAAGGCGGCATCGCCCAGGGATTAGGGCTCGCAGTGATGGAAGAAATTGTCGTAAAAGAAGGAAGAGTGATGAACCCAAGCTTCACCGACTACCTCTTACCAACGGCTCTTGATGCACCCGAAGTCATCGCACGGCTTGTGGAAGAACCTGATCCACAAGCACCGCTGGGCGCAAAAGGTGTGGGAGAACCACCCTGCATCTCGGTGACACCAGCGATTGTGGCAGCAATTCGTCAAGCAGTGGGACGAGATATCCCGCGTTGCCCTGTTCGACCACAAGATATTTGCCTCTAACCCCCGGGCAATTACGGGCGTTTGTCAGTCCCCAAAGATTTGTTGGGTGTACGAATTTGAAAAGACACGTTGGGGATCGAGGCGGTGTCGCAGTTCAAGAAAGTCATTGAATTTGGGATACAGCGTCTGAAGGCGCTCTTGTTCTAGAAAATGCAACTTTCCCCAATGTGGACGTGCATCGTAATTCTTCAAAATGTTCTCGACGTCACGAAAATAGTTTTCGTACTCCATACCGCGATACATATGCACGGCAATATAGGCAGAGGGTCTGTGATAAGCGGTCGAGAGTGCAATGTCGTCGGGTGCCGTGAAACGAACTTCCACGGGAAAGTTGATGAGATAATTCTTCTTTTCAATCATCGAACGAATTTCACGCAATGCAGGCGCAACCGCCTCTCGTGGTATCGCGTTCTCCATTTCGTAGAAGCGCACAAGTCGTGGACTCGCAAAGATTTTGTAGCTCTGATCAACATACTGTCGCGCACCAGACGACGGAAGTGCCGTGGCCAGACGAGGAATCCACTGTGGACGCATCTTTCCGAGTCGGCAGACAGCTCCAAAAGCGACATTTTCCATAAAGGTTTTGTCGATCCATCCTTTGACACGCGGTAATGGATCGAGAGGATCCTCGGTGCGATTATTTGTTTTCGTCAAAGCCCACTTCGTGTGCGGAATCCAGAAAAACTCAAAATGATCATTGTCATTGACTCGCGTATCAATATCGTCCAACACCGAGTTCAACGGCGCAGCAGATTCAACAGCACGAAGTCGAAACGCTGGAACCACCCGCAAGCGATATTCGGTAATGACACCCAATGCACCCACCGATACCCGTCCGAGTGCAAATAACTCTGCATTCTCCGATTCTGAGCACCTCAAAACATTGCCAAGTCCATCCACAAGTGTGAAACCGGCTACTTGTCCGGCTAGTCCCGTCAAAGTGATTCCAGTTCCATGAGTAGATGTAGAAATGGCTCCGGCGACCGTCTGATAGGCAATGTCGCCAAGATTTGGGAGCGCGAGACCCAACGAGTCCAACATCGTGTTCAAGTCACTCAATGCAGTTCCCGCGCCTACTGTGACTTCGAGGCGATCGCGATCGACAGACACAATGCCGGTGAAGTGTTTCAACGTCAACATCTGTCCGTCAGTCACTGCAGTTGACGTGAAACTATGACCTGAGCCAACAGATTTCACCCGTTGGCCCTGTTCGGCCGCTCGACGAATAATCGAGGAGACTTCATCTGCCGTTCGCGGCGAGGAGATAGCGATTGGGTGAGCTACTTGGTTTTTGGCCCAGTTCTTCCATGTGACTGACACGCCTCTATTTCTAGCCCATGGGCGCCCAGGATTCCCCGTTACCAACAGATGTCGACCGACTCGGGCTCCATGTGGAGTCAAGCACTGAGAGAGACCTAGTGTGAGAACGCGAAGGCATCCCGCCGTGATGCTGATAGACCCATCGGAAAGCAAAGGACCATCAATGGCATCCACTACTCAAGTCCCCCTTGTCGAATACCTGGTACTCGGGGATGATCCACATCTCGTCGCCAACGAGTGCACTAAGTGCAAGGCTCGCTTTTTCGATCGCCGCAATGCGTGTGCCTCGTGTTTTGGCACAGACTTTTCAAAAGTTCGCATCGACAATGAAGGAATTGTTCGCTCGTTCACCATCGTCACTTTCGCAGCACCTGGTGTTCCTGTTCCCTTCGTGGCGGCAATCGTGGAATGTGGCGGCACGAGCGTTCGTGCGAATCTCATCAACGTCGACCCCACACCTGAAAAAGTCTCGCTCGGCATGAAGGTACGACTCGCTACATATTCACTTGGAACAGACGACAACAGCGCAGAGGCAATCGGCTTCGGCTACGAACCACGTAACTAAACTCAATAACGGAGACAACGGAGAACAATCATGGCAACAGACGACATCTACATCCTCGGAATCAATATGACCAAGTTCGGCAAGTATCCGGACAAAGACATCGTTGATCTCGCCTCTGAAGCCGTGATGGCGGCTCTCAAAGACGGCGGAGTCACGATGGCCGACATGGGCATCTTGGCAGCCGGCAACCTGATGGGTCAGGGCGGCATCGGCCAGATGATTCAAAAGCAAGTCGGCCAAACGGGTATCCCCGTCTACAACGTCGCAAACGCGTGTGCAACGGGTGCAACTGCACTTCGTACCGCAATCATGGCCATTAAAGCTGGTGAGTGCGACATGGGTCTTGCAGTCGGCGTTGAAAAACTCGCCGGCGTGGGACTTCTCGGAGGTGGCGGTGCTGCAAAGAGCAAGGGCAAGGAATGGACGCCGAGCGGACGTTACGGTGCAGTCACCAACACCGACGGACTTATTGGTACTGCCACCATGCCCGGAACTTTCGCTCAAGTGGGAATGGAATACGGCCATAAATACGGTGGCGCAACATTTGAATTGTTCGCCAAGATTGCAGAGAAGAATCACGCTCACTCGACGTTGAATCCCTTAGCGGCCTACACCAAGAGAATGACGCTTGAAGAGATCATGAATGACGTGATGATCTCGTATCCAAATACGCGTCCGATGTGTTCTGCGAACTGTGACGGTGCTGCAGCTGCCGTCGTGGTCAGTGGATCAAAATTGAGGACCTTGTCGTTGGAACAGCAGCGTCGTGCAGTGAAGGTCTCAGCATCTATCCTCACCAGTGACCCTTATCAAGAGGCATGTCAGGTTTTGCCAGACGTGAACACCTTGACACGAATTGCAGCCAAGCAGGCCTACGAGGCAGCAGGCGTCTCCCCCAAGGATCTTGACCTTGTGGAGTTGCACGACTGTTTCGCAACAGCCGAGTTGGTGCATTACGACAACTTGATGTTGTGCGAAGAAGGTGGAGCTGTTGACTTCTTCAACTCCGGTGCAACATGGCGCGATGGTTCAACACCTGTAAACGTCTCGGGCGGTCTTGAGTCGAAAGGTCATCCCATTGCAGCAACTGGTATCGCCAACATCTGGGAAGTGTGTCACCACTTGCGCGGTGAAGCGGGACCTCGCCAGATTGAAGGCGCCAAGGTGGGTCTCGCACATGTCATTGGCCTCGGCTCGGCGTGTGGCGTTCACATTCTGGAAAAATCAGCGCTCTGATCACCGATCGCGACATCGTCGGACAATTCGATTCTCGATGTCGTCCGGTCGTCGATACGTTCGTACATAATTTTCAGCACAACGGTGAAATCGGTGCATCTCTGTGCGTGATCGTCGACGAAATCGTCGTTGTTGATATTGCAGCGGGATCATGCTCGGTCTCAGATGCTGAAGCTGGAGTGCGAAACTGGACACCCGACACTTTGGTAAACGCGTTTTCTGTCGGAAAAGGTGTCCTATCCGTGGTGCTGGCACACCTTGTGTCCCGTGGCGCCCTCGACATTGACGCATCAGTCTCGACACTGTGGCCAGAGCTTCTTGCTGGCCGTGACACAGGCTTGACCATACGGGACATCGCGGGTCATCGCTCTGGTTTGCCTTCGCTTTCTCATGAAGTCCCGCCAACAGATCTTTACAACTGGGATGCAATGACGGGTCATCTCGAGCGTCAAGAACCATGGTGGACACCAGGACACGACCATGGGTATCACGTCAACTCGTTTGGATTTCTTATCGGCGAAATCATCAATCGAGCGCAACATGCCAGTGCCGACTCGCTCTTGGACTCGGTACGACACATCGTGACCAACGACATGTACTTCGGAGTACCCTCCAATCAGCATCATCGCATTGCAGACCTGGTGTGGTCGCCGGCATCACCAGAAGCATCAGTGTCTGAGATCTCTCATCTCGACGACGAGACACGAATGAAGGTTCTCGCGTATTCGAATCCTCCGCAGTTTTCAGGCATCTCTGCAGTGAATAGTTCCCAATGGCGCAGTGCCGTGCATCCGAGCACCAATCTGCACACCAATGCGCGAGCCGTAGCACGTCTCTATAACAATCTGATTTCCACCTCATCCCCAGTCTCGCGCGGTGTTCTGCGGGATTTCACCACAACGGTGTCGTTGGGACATGACCGCATCCTGGGATCAGAAACCCGTTTCGGGGTCGGATTCCAACTCCCGCTGCCGTCTCGTCGCTTTGGCCCCAACGAAGAAGCATTTGGTCATTTCGGTGCTGGAGGCTCATTGGGCTTCTGTGACCCCGTTTCCAAAATCAGTTGTGGGTACGTGATGAACAAGATGGGTCAAGGATGGCAAAACGAGAGAAACTCCTCGATTGTCAAAAGTATTTATGAGTGTCTCTGATAGTTGACAACGTCTACACGCCTGTCATCATTGACACGTGGGGGTCACTCAGGTCAGCAACATCAGTCCGACCGAGCTCATGGCTATTCGGCCTTTCCGATTGTTGTGGACGAACAGCTTCTTGTTCGTCTTGGTGCAGAGCACACAGCGATTCGCTTTTGTCTGGCTTGCTCTCGAACTTGGAGCGCGATCAAACATCAGTGGCGTCATTCTTTTTGTGATGGGCATACCCGCCCTGTTGATATCACTGCCTGTGGGTGTGATGAGCGATCATTTGAATCGCAGAACCCTTTTGCTCACTAGCCAGATTGGTGCGTTGTTGATGACTATCGCCATTGCAGCAATGGTGACGTCGGGGAACATGACAATTTCGTGGGCTATTGCCGGCTCTTTCTTCGCCGGAGTATTTGTCGCACTGGGAACACCCGTGCGTTCAGCGGTTATTCCAACATTGGTGCCGAGCGACAAACTTGTCGGCGCGATTGCTGTGAACACAATCGGTATGAACATTGGTCTGATCATCGGCCCGGCGACAGCGGGACCTGTCATTCGTATTTGGGGTATTCAAGGTGCCTTCTGGTTGCAAGCCGTTCTGTATGCGGTTGGCTTGCTGGCTCTCATCAACCTCGAGTTGCCGCCTAGTTCGAACCCCACTCGCCGAAGTCTGAAATATGAAATTTTCGAGGGAATCAAATTCATCCATCATCATCAAGCGGTTCGCTCGTTCTTCGTCTTGCTCTCAGCATCAACGATTTTCATGATGGCGCCGTGGATCGTGCTGGGTCCCCAATTGGCACGAGAGGAAGCAGGTGCGACAGGCAGCCAAACAACATTGATGTTCGCCCTACTTGGTGTCGGACAATTTGTGACGTCAATGTTCATCATGCGATTCAACCAACTACTCGTTCGCAAAGGGTTGTGGTTCATGTTGGGTCTGTGCTGGGGTTCGGGAGTGCAGATGTTTCTCGGGCAAAGCAGTTCGATTATCACGATGAGCCTGTTTTTATTCTTGTGGGGTGTCGGTGGAGGGTTCTACATGAACCTGAATCAGACTCTGATTCAAAACAACACACCTCGAGAGGTCATGGGACGGGTAATGGCGATTCATTCACTTTTGATGAGTGGCCTCGCCCCGACTGGGGCACTCTTGGTGGGTGTTATTGCTCGTTACGTCGATTCTCCGGCATTGACCTTTTCAGCATGCGGCGCCTTGATGATGGTGTCGACGTTGTACTTCTTGGTCTTTAAGCCACACTTGCGCCCGATGGCGTAGGCATCAGTCTTCAAGATGCAACATGATGGTGTCCGCGTCAGAGTTTGGACTGAGTCTCGACACACACACCACAATCCGTTGACCAGACAACACCAGCGACTTACTACGAGCAGCTTCTAGCCCATCTTCAATTGCTGCGTAGATATCCTCTTGGCGCTCTACCACCAAGGTCCAGACTCCACGACTGATAGACAAACGACGTGCAGCCTCAATGGTGGGGGTGACAGCAATGATCGGAGTGTTGGGTCGACACGCAGCAAGCAAACTGGCCGAGTAACCCGTGTTCGTGATCGACAAGATTGTGTCCGCACCAGTGCGTTTCGCCAATGCAGCAGCCGCAGCAGTAACAGCGGCAACTTGCGGATTGGCATCAGCGAAATAGTTCGGCATGGCGATGTCTTTTTCGGCCGCTTCACAAATACGTGCCATGGCTCGTACTGCACCCACCGGATCAACGCCGATTGCTGTTTCTGCAGACAACATCACAGCATCAAACCCATCTCGTACTGCAGCCGAGACGTCTGAGACTTCAGCTCGTGTCGGACGCGAAGACTGAATCATCGACTCCAACATTTCTGTCGCACAAATACTGACGGTTCCGCTACGCAGTGCCGCAAGTGCTATTGCGCGTTGTGCCGAAGGAACATCCTCATACGGCAATTCCACACCTAAATCTCCACGGGCTGCCATCACACCGTCACTCACGGCACAAATTTCGTTGATCAGCGCCAAGGCTTGTGGACGTTCAATCTTGGCGAAGATCATCGGATGATCGCCAGCAAGCTCCCTGACATCAATCACATCTTGTGGTCTTTGCACAAATGACACCGCAATAATCTCGACGCTGTTCTCTCGTGCAACAGCGATGTCATTGCGGTCCTTTGTCGACAACACACTTCCTGAGATCTCGGTGTCAGGAAGATTGACGCCTTTCCCTTTGGCTAATTTTCCGCCTTTGATGATCTTTACGGTCAAGGTAGATCCATCGATCGCTTCAATCACTCCTTGAAGACGACCGTCATCGAACAGAACACGTTCGCCCTCGCGAAAGTTGATCTCCAACGAATCGTTTGCAACGTCTAACCCGAGATCGGCGACAGTGAACTCAATTGTTGAACCTGTTGACAAGGAGAGTTCTGCGCCCGCATACCGCATTTTCGGACCTTGAATGTCGACCAATACCCCGGCTTGAGGGGCAACTTTACGAATACTGCGAATGGATTCGCGTAAAGCATCAGTCGTCAGATGAGAACAGTTGAGACGAAAGACAGAAACCCCCACTGCATACAGGCCTGAGATCATCTGAGATGAGACAGACTTAGGACCAAGAGTGGCGATGATTTTCGTCTGACGCATTGACTTCAATCCTAAATCAGAGAACAGGATTGATTCATCAACAATTGTTGAGATTCAGGGAAAATTTGCTCTAACAAATTCCAGTTTTGTCAGGCCTGTATTAAACACAAGTAGGTATTCCCGTCATTTCCGTCCTGACTGCCACGTCCGCCTAAGCCACCAAAACCACACGGTGAACCACCATCACCGCCATTGCCGCCTCGATATCCCGGTCCACCAGCACCACCGTTGCCACCAAAACCAGGGTTAGCCCCTTGGTCCGCGTCACCACCGGCGCCACCATTGCCACCTTGTCCACCGTCCCCATCACGACCGCTCGCACCAGCAATACCGTTAGAGCCATCGCCTCTTGCTATGCCGCCAGCACCACCATTGCCTCCGGTACCACCCGGACCACCAGCACCACCGTTGCCACCGGCACCTCCATGACCATTGTCATTGGCGGCTGCTGCGTCAAAACCATCACCA
>JBEDHS010000197.1:0-10347 GCA_041173945.1 Actinomycetota bacterium | reverse complement strand
GATGTTTCGTTGTGTGGGTAGGCATACACGTCACAGGTTGCATCGGCGATCGGTGCTGGGTGAGTACCCGTGTCGGACGAGACAACAACAGGGTCGGCCAAGTGCGGGGCTGCAGCGGAGGCTTCAGCGAATTTCGAAGAGAACTCGCCGAACACAAGGTGATGGCTGCGCTCGCGAATAAGGCCGAATGTTGCAACATCCCAAAACACTGTTGAGCCGCCATTGCCAAGAACAATCTCCCAACCATCGGGCAAGTTGAACAACGAGGTGAGACCACTGCGTACTGAGCCGACAATGTTCTTCACCGGTGCTTGACGGTGCGAGGTGCCCATGACCGAATGCAGTCGTTGTGAGACAGCTGCCACTTGCTCGGGGCGAACCTTCGAGGGACCACAGCCAAATCGGCCATCGGCGGGCAGAAGATGTGCAGGAATCTTGAAATCGAGTTGGTTCTTATCGCTCACTCTGTAATCCTTTCATTTATGCCTGGTCCCACCGAATTGCGACGTATCTCTGCCCGTCTTGGCGCTATTGCCGAATCTGCCACCCTTGCGGTTGATGCCAAGGCCAAAGCCATGAAGGCACAAGGCCATAATGTCATCGGTTTCGGTGCGGGCGAGCCTGATTTTCCAACACCAGCTCACATTGTTGAAGCCGCCATCAAAGCATGTGCGGATGTGAAATACCACCGCTACACACCGGCTGCCGGTTTGCCAGAACTACGTGAAGCGATTGCGGCAAAGACGTTGCGCGATAGCGGCTTTTCCTGCACCGCCGACCAAGTGTTGGTGACCAACGGCGGTAAGCACGCTGTCTACACCGCATTTGCTGCACTGTGTGACCCGGGCGATGAAGTGATTTGCCCGGCTCCCTATTGGACGACATACCCCGAGGCGATCACTCTTGCTGGTGGTGTTGCCAAAGTTATTGACACCGATGAAGCAAATGGCTTCCGCGTGACCATCGAACAATTAGACGCTGCATTAACACCGCGCACTAAAGCATTGTTGTTTGTCTCTCCCGATAACCCGAGCGGATCTGTATATCCCGAAGCAGAAGTACGCGCCATTGGCGAGTGGGCTGTGCGCAACAAAGTGTGGGTGATTACCGACGAGATTTACGAACACCTCACCTATGGTGACAATAAGTTCACGTCGATGCCAACGTTGGTGCCAGAGCTTGCCGAGCAGTGCTTGATTGTGAATGGTGTTGCAAAAACTTATGCAATGACCGGTTGGCGTGTTGGCTGGATGATTGGTCCGAAAGACATCATGAAGGCCTCGATCAACTTTCAATCGCATGCAACATCGAACGTGTCGAACGTTGCCCAAGTGGCAGCATTAGCTGCGGTAAGTGGCGATTTATCTGCTGTGCACATGATGCGCGAAGCATTCGAACGTCGTGGCAAGTTGATGCATTCCATGTTGACCACCATTCCTGGCGTGACATGCATGGAGCCACAAGGTGCGTTTTATTGCTATCCGAATTTCTCTGGTTTGTTGAACCGCGATATCCGCGGCAAGAAAGCAGCAACCACGTTGGAGTTGGCAGACCTTATTTTGAACGAGGTTCAAGTGGCCATTGTTCCTGGTGAAGCTTTCGGCACCCCCGGGTTTGCGCGATTCTCTTTTGCCTTGGGCGATGACGATCTGCGTGAAGGCGTGCAGCGCATTATCGACTTGGTGGGTTAACACCTCGTGCATCGCCCTGTGGGCAATGCATAGACCTCATTTTCTCGTGGCCCGCTGTGCACCTGCTACGGTGAAACACGCACCCCAATAGGGGTGTTGTACAGACTTCAGCGAAGTCCGGTGAGATTCCGGCACTGTCCCGCAACGGTGGTTCTGTCGAGGGAAACCTCGCACAGACAAGTCCGGTCGCCTGATTTTTGTGCGCGAAAAACCAGTCCTCGAAGGAAGGGCGGTCCGCGGAGGCAACCGGCAGTGGCCGGATTCTGTGACCCACTCTTCTTTCTCCAGACACAACTTGGAGGAAGATCCACATGAAAAGACAACATCCGTTTAGTCGGCGCTCGATTGCAACAATCGCAGCGTCACTTTTATTTTTAGCCGCATGTGGCGATGGTTCTGAATCGCAGAATTCGTCATCAGCCGGCGATTGCGATGTGCGCATTGTCAGCTTGTCGCCAACAGCAACTGAGATGCTCTATGGCATCGACGCAGGCGATTGCGTGGTGGCAGTTGATTCACTCAGCACATATCCCGCCGATGTCGCAGACAAAGTGACCGACATTTCCGCATATGAGCCAAGTGCAGAAGTAATTCTGGCCTATGAGCCAACACACGTGCTGATCTCCTATGACCCAGGCATTGTTGATCAGTTGACTGCAGCAGATCCCGACATCGTGATCTGGACAGGCGATGCAGCCTCGTCACTCGATGGTGTGTATGCACAAATCACCGAATTGGGAGAAGCAACCGGCCGCACTGCAGAAGCAGAAGAGTTAATTGCATCGATGAAAGAGCGCATCGCAAAAGCAACCGACGGTGTGACAGCGCCAGCAGGGACGTCGATTTTCTACGAACTCGATGACACCTTGTACAGCGTTACCTCGAACACTTTTGTTGGCTCGTTGATGGAACCATTTGGCGTCACCAACATCGCCGATGGCGTTGAAGACGGCAACGATTATCCGCAGTTGAACGCCGAAGCAATTATTGCTGCGAACCCGACGGTGATTTTCTTGGCCGACACAAAGTGCTGCGGACAAACTGCCGAGACTGTGAGTGCTCGTCCGGGTTGGAGTGAAATTGCTGCTGTGCAAAACGGCAACATTGTGGAACTAGACGACGACATCGCGTCGCGTTGGGGGCCACGTGTTGTTGACTTGGTCGAACAGTTCGCAGCCGCTGTTAAAGCGCTGAACAGCTAGAGACGTTTCCTTTCGTGACGTCGCCCAGCACATTGTCGCGCACAGCGCACACAGCAAGCCGGTGGTGGATCCCTGGCTCTGTTGTGTTGTTGTGTCTGTCGGTGTTGGGTGGCGTCATGATTGGACCGGCGGGCCCCACGTGGTGGCGCGTTCCCCTCGAGTTTTTAGATCGACTGCCGTTGATTGCAATCGATAGCGGTGTGACACAACGTGAATGGGCGATTGTGTGGCAAATTCGAGCACCTCGCGTTGTTCTGGCCGCCCTTGTCGGCTCGATGCTGTCTATTGCGGGAGCCAGTTATCAAGGGGTGTTTCGTAACCCGTTGGTGGATCCGTATTTGTTGGGTGTTGCTGCCGGTGCTGGTCTTGGCGCAACGATTGTGATCACCGTCAATCGCGGTGGCACCAGCACATGGATAATTGACCCACTTCCACTAGCTGCATTCACTGGTGGTTTGTTGGCGGTATTTGTTACCTATCTTGTGGGTTCGTCGGTGAAAACTGATCGCTCGTCGATCTCTTTGGTGTTAGCTGGTGTTGCTGTCACATCATTGATGACTGCGATTCAGACGTTCTTGTTGCAACGCAACACCGACGTTGTACGCCAGGTGTATGCGTGGATTTTGGGCCGACTCTCAAGTGCGACGTGGTCGGATGTGCGGCTGGTGTTGCCCTATGTGTTGGCTGCAACTGTTGCGCTGTTATTGCATCGTCGATTGTTGGATGTGTTGCGCGTGGGCGATGAAGAAGCTGCAGCACTGGGTGTGCATGTCGACCGCGTGCGATTAGTGGTCGTTATCGCCGCGACATTGGGAACTGCAAGTGTGGTGGCTGTCAGCGGTTTGATTGGTTTTGTTGGCATTATCGTGCCACACGCCATTCGCCTTGTTGCTGGATCGTCGTATCGCATTGTGATGCCATTGGCGATAACGCTGGGTGCATCTTTTTTAATCGTGGCCGATATTCCTGGTCGCGTGTTGGACAACCCTGCAGAAACACCTATTGGAGTGGTGACTGCATTTTTGGGAGCTCCGTTCTTTTTGTTAATTCTTCGAACACGACAGGCACAACGATGACATCACTTGCTTTTGACACAGTCTCGGTTCGCTATGGCGACCGCACAGCCGTTGCTGGTTTTACAGACACCGTAAAGCCAGGTGAATGGTTGTGTTTGATAGGACCCAATGGCGCGGGTAAATCGTCGGTGTTGCGTGCGGTGGCTGGTGTGTGCGAACACGACGGGAAAATCTTTGTGGATGGTGCACCTCTTGATGCACGGTCTTCAAAACGACGCGCACAACTGATTGCCTATGTGCCCCAATCGCCCGTGTTGCCCCATGGCATGACAGGTGCTGAATATGTGTTGTTGGGTCGCAATCCGTTTGTCAGTCATTTCGGTCGTGAATCTGCTCTGGATTTTTCAATGGTCGATGACGTGATTGAGCGTTTGGATTTGGCAGACCTGGCTCATCGCGATGTGGACACACTGTCTGGTGGAGAGCGTCAACGTTTGGTGATTGCACGCGCAGTCGCACAAGAAGCACCGATCTTGTTACTAGATGAACCAACGAGCGCATTAGATATTGGCCACCAGCAACAAGCCTTGGAATTAGTTGATCGTTTGCGACGCGAACATGGACTCACAGTGGTGTCGGCGATGCACGACTTAACCTTGGCTGGTATTTACTCGGACCGTTTGGCATTGATGCATGCAGGGCACTGTGTCGCCCACGGTAACGCTGAAGAAGTGTTGCGACCAGAAACATTGGGCGAGTTTTACGGGGTGTCGGTGCGGGTGCATCGTGACGATGACGGGACAATCATCGTGTTGCCGCAGCGCTCTGCGTTGAACGACTCACCCAGTTGAATGAGTGAATCTTTGGGGTTCTAGTACCGTTAAGACGTGCCTCCCGCCCTCGATGCCAAACAATTAGATGCCTGTGTGGCGGGGTGTGCGGCATCGCATCAACGTCTGTTGGAACGGGTGGACGAACTCACCGTTGACCAGTTGCAGGCGCCCTCACTGTTGCCTGGTTGGACTCGGCTGACACTTGTGGGGCATTTGGCATTGAATGCGCGCAGCCATGTTCATTTGTTGGAATGTGCCGCACGTGGGGAAGTGGGCGAGCAATACCCAGGCGGTGCGCCTGCACGTCAACGCGCCATTGATGAGGCTGCAACATGGGCGCCCGATGCAGCTGTGCGTGAATTACGCAGCGCTATTTACGCTTTAGAAGGCGCGTGGGCCCACACCACACACGATGCATGGCTAGGCACGGGCACACAAGCCACGGGTGCGGTCATCGCGATGCATGAATTGCCATTTTTGCGGTGGCGCGAAGTTGTGGTGCATCTGTTTGATTTGGATATCGGTGTGTCCTATGACGAGTGGCCCAGTCTGTATGTGCGGCTCGAACTTGATCGTCAAAAGATGGCGTGGGCTGCAAGCCACGCGATGGGTCTGACGCAATTGCCACAAGCGTCGCTGCAGTTGTCGCCGCCTCATCGTTTGGCGTGGTTGTTGCAACGAGTTGAAGTGGACGGTTTACCGAAAGGCCCCGGACTATGACACGTTCATCACGTCGTCTCTGTGCAGTACTGGCCGTGGTGGCATCAGTGTTCGCAGTTTTCGGGTTTTCCACGTCGAATGTGTCGGCACATGCGGTCTTGGATTCATCGAGCCCGGCATCGTCCACGGTGTTAGAAACATCACCCAGCGAGATCCGACTGAATTTCAATGAACCGGTCGAATCGTCGTTATTAGAAATACGTCTGTTTGGCGGAGATCAAAACGAGATACAAATTTCCGATGCTGTGCGAACACCAGCGGACTCTGCTGTGGTGACTGCATCTGTTCCGCAATTGGACGACGGCGTCTATGTCGTGGTGTGGCGTGTGATGTCCACCGATGGACATCCCGCCACGGGTGCTTTCCCTTTCGAGATCGGTCGTGCGACATCGGGTGAAGGACAAGATTTGGTCGCCCAAATCATCAACGGGCTCGACGACTCGTCTCCATTGAGGACACCGTTGAACATTGCACGTTTTGTTGCCTATTTCGCACTCGTGGTGTTGGTGGGTGGAATTGCGTTGGCGTGGGGTTCGTCGCTGTTTACCGCAGCCTCGTTGCGGACCACGTTCAGTCTTTCTGTTGTGGGACTCGCGGTCGGATCCGTCGGCATTGTGCTGCTGCAAGGCGCCTATGCAACAGGGCGTTCCTGGGGTGCGGTGTTCGATACGGATGTGCTTGTCGATGTGTTGTCGACACGTCTCGGGGTCTCATCGATGGTGCGATTCGCGGCAATTGTGGCCTGGGGCGTGTTGTTGTTATTCATCCATCGCGCAACCACTGCGATCTGGCAAAACACCGCGGTGTTGGTGACGGCAGCGTCAATTCTTACTTTTTCTGTCAGCGGCCACCCCAGCAGTGGATCGATGCCGTGGGTGTTTATCCTCGTCGACGCTGTGCACTTTGCAGCGATTGCAATGTGGGTGGGTGGTCTCATCACGTTGTTTTTTGTACGCAATGAAGAATCGGTGAACGTTCAGCGCTTTTCTGCCATCGCGACGCGTGCATTACCAATCGTTGTGATAACGGGTGCCGCACAAGCAGTGCATTTAATGGGTGATATGTCGGAGTTGACATCGACCACCTATGGCCAACTGCTTCTTGCCAAAGTTGTGGTGGTCGCGGTGTTGGTGTTGTCGGGTGCTGCTGCACGACAACGCATTACAACCAATTCGGTGACACCGATTGCATCGATTCTGAAATTTGATGCGGTCCTAATTGTTGCAGTGCTCGCCTTGACATCAGTTCTGACCACAACGCCACCAGGGTCCACGCAAAACCCGGCTGATCAAACGTTTTCCGCCACGCAAATACAAGCCGATGTGTTGGCCGATCTCACCGTTGTGCCGACGGTTGTTGGGGCCTCTGAGGTGCACGTGATTCTTACTCCACCTGGTGGCGCGCTTGCACCTGTTGAAGAAGCGTCTGTTCAGTTCTCTCTGCCGTCGCGAGAGATTCCAGCGATTCCCGTCTCGATGATTGAACTCGGACCAAACCATTGGACAGGAATTGTGCAGTTTCCCTATGCCGGTGACTGGGAGATGAAAGTACAAGTGCAAGTGACGCCTGGCTCGATTGTGAACTACACAGCAGTGGTGCCGATTAGCGACTAGCTGTTTTATGCGGTGGTGATGTTGCGCACCACGATGTGGTGTGGCATGCCCGTTGGTTCGTCAATAAATCCTTCGCCGGCAATCTGGAAGCCGCACTTCATGTAGAACTCCAACGCGGAGTCTCGGGCGCGTGCCCACACAATCTCTGCGCCCGAGACACGTGCATGTTCGATTCCCGCATCGATTACCGCACGACCAAGTCCACCTGTTTGCAACTGGTCATCCACCGCCATGCCTTTTAACTGCATCGCTGCAACACCAGTTACCTCAGGGCATGGTTTGGTGAACCATGTGGAGGTTGCAATGACGTCTCCATTGTCGACAATGCCGAGGTGCACAACATCGGGGTAGGCGTCTTCGGGGTAGTTGCAATGCGTGGTGGGTGTGCCTTTGCGTAATACGCGCACACGTAGCGCCATGATGTCATCGAGAGTGAGGCGTTGAACAACGTGGGACATTGTTAGTCAATCTCGTGAACAGCAACCGAGTCGCCATTGCGCCGTGTGCTTTCATACATTGCTTCCACGACGCGATGTGCTTCCAAGGCAATCTCGAAACTCGGATAGGCCTCGGCACCATCGATTGCGGCCAACACAAATGCAGCATCGGGGTTCGGATGACCAAATGCCAGTGGCTGTGTTTTTTCTAGCAATGCATCGCCAGCTAGCGAACCGTTCGTCCCATCTGCATCACTCCAGGTGACAGGTCCGAACCAGTCGTCACCCGAGATGATGACAGTGCGGTTCTCGCAGAACACTTCTACGTGTCGAAGACTGGAACGCGACAAGTTGTCGTGCCAGATTGTGGTGAGAGTGCCGACTGCACCGTTTGCGAACTGTACCGATGCAGCAACCACATCTTCGATGCCATCGAGTTGATGGCGATAGGTGGCACGCGCACTGACCGTTGCGATATCGCCGATGAGAAATCGCAACATGTCGACGTCGTGAATGGAGTGCTCTAACAAGGTGCCCGCACCAGCTTTTGCAACATCGGCGCGCCAGGTCGATTTGTAGTGACCTTGAATGGGGATGAACTGATCATCGCGGAATACCACCGCCATCGGTGCTCCTGCTTTGGGGTCATCAATCAGTTCTTTCGCCCACAGATACGCAGGCGAGCGGCGCAGAATGAGGCCACATTGATGCGTGAGATTGGCATCTGTTGCAGCCGCGTGCATGTGCTTGGCGGATGCGAAAGTAGTTCCCAATGGCTTTTCACAAAAGTAGGGCTTGCCAGCTGCGATACACATCGACACCAATCGTTCGTGTTCGCTGGTCCATGTGCAGATGTAGACAACATCGCTCGCATCGATCACTTCTTGTTCTGAATTCATCACAGTTGACCCAGATGCTTGGGCAAATGTTTCCGCACGTCCACGGTCGATGTCGAAGCATCCACCACGTACCATCTCGACCCCGGAGCGACGCAGCATCTTGGAATGAAATGTTGCGATGTGGCCAGTACCGATGAAACCAACGACGGGGGAAGCGGGCAACTGGTTCACGGAGCAAACGCTAGTTGTTTATGCGGCTGAGAAATGAAAAACCCGGCGGCACACATTCGTTGAAATGTGGCCACCGGGTTTTCCCAGTGTTATGTCACTGCAAATTAACGACGCTTTGCGGTCTTCTTCTTTGCAGGTGCAGACTTCTTCACTACTTTCTTCTTTGCAGGAGCTGCTTTTTTCTTCGCAGGTGCTGCCTTCTTCTTGGCGGGAGCTGCTTTCTTCTTTGCAGGAGCAGCAGCAGGTGCCAATGGCTTGGTGTTCAACTTGGGTGCAGGAGCAACTCCGAGTGCGATGTCTTTGAAACCTTTGAGAGCGGTGATCTTGGCAACTGTTTTTGCTTTGATCTGAATTGTCTCTCCAGTGGCTGGGTTACGACCAGTCCGTGCTGGACGCTTAATTTTTGCAAACTTTGCAAAACCGGAGAGGTTGACAACCTCACCCTTTGCAACGTTGGCAAGAATTACGTCAATGGTTCCTTCGACTGCCTTCGCGGCGCTCTTGTTATCGAGGCCGGTGTGGAGTGCTACTGCTTGAATGAGGTCACGCTTCTTCATGGATGTAACCGTATGTCACCGAGCCCCTAAAAACGGGGATATCTGAAGACTTTTTCTTTTTCGTGGGCGTGACATTGTGAACAGCATCGCCGGGTGTGTCGGCGCAATTTTTTGTTCACCGTGTCGTCATCAGTGACCGAAGATCGACCACTCGGTCGGCGAGTGCGTCGGCTTCGACGGGGTCGTGGGTCACCAAGACGACTGTCATCTGTGATTCTGCGATGAGACGTTTCACATCAGCGGCCAGTTCGTCGTGAGTTGCGGGGTCGAGCCCGGTTAAGGGCTCATCCATCAACAAAAGTCGTGGTTTTCGGGCCAAAGCGCGTGCCAAAGCCACCCGTCGGGCTTGCCCGCCGGACAACGTGTGGGGCATGCGGTCCGCCAAATCCGACAAGCCGATCATCTCTAACAAGGCATCAGAGCGCGAACGGCGCTCGGCCCGGTCCATTTTCTCGGTACGTAATCCGTACTCAATGTTGTCGCGCACCGTCATCGTGGGGAACAAGTCCCCGGTTTGAGAGACAAGTCCAATGTGTCGCTTGTGGGCCGGGGTGGTGGTGATGTCGACCCCATCGACAATGATGCGTCCCTCGTCGAGACGCAAGACCCCACAGATGGCATGTAGCAGCGTGGACTTTCCACTACCCGAGGGGCCGACGATGGCGGTGGTGGTGCCGGTGGGGACCGACAGCGAAAGATGACTCACAATTTTTTGCGTTCCGTACGACACGGAGATATCGATGACCTCAAGCACGGCTCATCACCGCCACGGTGACAACAATGAATGCAGCCGACAGTGCGAACCCGGCTTGTTGGGGTACTTGACCCACTTTGCCGAAGAGTTGACCGATTGCGATGGGCAAGGTTGTTGTGCCAGAGCGCGACAAGAAAGATGTCGCACCAAATTCTCCGAGCGACACCGCTATCGACAATCCCGATGCACGCAAGATGGCGGGACGAAACAGAGGAACTTCGACGGTGAAAAAGGTGCGCACCGGTGATGCGCCAAGAACGGCGGCGCTATGTCGCAAGCGATCGTTAATCGCCAAATAGGCAGGTGCCAACGTGCGGGTGGTGAGAGGGAAGGCGATGGCTGCATGAATAATTGGCAGCAGCCACCACTGCGTGCGCCATGCGTAGGGGTCGGTGTCGAAGGTAAGAACAAGTCCGATACCCAACGTTGCAGCCGACACCACGATGGGAAGAGA
>JBEDHS010000196.1:0-3093 GCA_041173945.1 Actinomycetota bacterium | reverse complement strand
CCGCCATTGTCATGAATTACTGCACAAATCTGTGCGATGTGTTCTTCGAAGACACCGTGTGTTGACGGATATGTGATCATCGTTGCGGCTAACCGATCTCCCGCAGCGTGAGCCTTGGTTGTGAGATCGTCGAGGTCAATGTTTCCCTCGTCGTCACATGACACCACCACGACGTCCATTCCTGCCATCACTGCACTTGCAGCATTTGTGCCGTGTGCACTCGATGGAATGAGACAAATTCGGCGACGGTGATCGCCTCGAGCATCGTGATAGGCACGAATTGCGAGTAACCCTGCGAATTCACCTTGGCTTCCGGCATTTGGTTGGAGACTGATCGCGTCGTATCCCGTGATTGCCAAGAGCATCTGTTCGAGTTCAGATATGACCGATCTGATTCCGTGTGATTCGTCTTCTGGGACGTAGGGGTGAAGAGAACTGAACTCGGGCCAGGTGATCGGTTCCATCTCTGTAGTGGAGTTGAGCTTCATCGTGCACGACCCAAGAGGAATCATTGTGCGGTCGAGAGCGAGGTCTTTGTCGGCGAGGAAGCGCAGATATCGCAACATCTCATGTTCGGTGCGGTACTTATGAAACACCGACTGCTGCATAAAGGTCGATGTTCGTTGTACTTCGCGAGGAAGGGGAGAGGCTTGTGCAACTAATGATGTATCCCATAGCGCGATGAATTTTTCAGCGACTTCTTCAGATGTGGTCTCATCAAAACTGAAAGAGACTGTGTTCGAATCAATGAGGCGGATGTTGAAGCCGTTGTCGCGGAAATGAGACACTGTCGATGTGGCGTCGTCGACGGAGACTGCCACCGTGTCAAAAACTTCTGTTGTGGCAACCTGATGTCCGGCCAATTGCAACGATGATGCAGCGCGTGCTGTTAATTGCTGGATGCGATGAGCAATTCGTTGCAGACCATCGGGTCCATGCCACACCCCGAACATTCCCGCAACATTTGCAAGCAGCACTTGTGCAGTGCAGATGTTGGATGTTGCTTTCTCTCGTCGGATGTGTTGCTCACGTGTCTGCAAAGTAAGACGCAGGGCAGGGCGACCTTGAGTATCGGTACTGACACCGACGAGTCGACCAGGCAATGTTCGAGCGAATTGTGCTCTTGTGGCCATAAACGCTGCATGTGGGCCTCCAAAACCCATGGGGACACCAAAGCGTTGGGAAGATCCGACTGCGATATCAAAATTCAATTCACCCGGTGGAACGACAACTGAACAGGCCAATAGATCACACACACTGATTGTGAGCGCTCCGTTGCTATGAGCAGCATCAACGATCTCTTGCACACGTGCGATGGATGGAAATTGTCCGTTACTTCCTGGCCACGAGACAACAACAGCAAAATGTGCATCAGGCGACATGTTGTCCACCCGCGACGTGTGTATCTCTATGCCAATGGGTTGAAGGCGAGTTTCCACGACACGTCGAATTTGTGGGTGAATGTTCTCATCCACGAGTACCGCAGATGATGTGCTCTTGCTTGCGCGGTGGGCCATGGTGATTGCTTCAGCAACAGCAGTTGCTTCATCCAACAACGACGCATTGGAAAGTTCCAAACCTGTCAATTCAGAGATCATCGTTTGAAAATTGAGAAGTGCCTCGAGACGTCCCTGACTGATTTCGGGCTGATATGGCGTATAGGCGGTGTACCACGCCGGGTTTTCAATCATGTTGCGTCGTAGGACACTGGGAGTGATTGTGTCGTAGTAGCCCTGACCGATCAGAGAGGTGCGCTTCACATCGCCAGAAAATTTCTTTTTCAGAACATCGAGCACGACATGTTCTGGCAGTGCAGGCGGTACGGCGAGCGGTTGCTGCAAACGTATTGAACTAGGAACAGTGTGTAACAGTAACTCTTCAACAGATGATGCGTTAATCGCATTCAACATGTGTTGTCTGTCGTTATCAGACAAGCCCAGATGACGATATGCAAAGTCGTCGTGAGTGAAACCCGGTGACGTGAGTGATCGTCCGATGCTGTTCATGAGGTCTCCAAATATGGTGTCGACCCCCGCTGTCTGTGTTACCTGAGAGCTTCACCCATATGGGCTTTCCCCGTCGGTGGAGGAGTGACCCTCTCTTTCCAGCGTCTGTCATCTTCCTGGTCCGTTTGCCTGAGAGATTCCGGGGCGGTTGCTCCTTCGGCGGCACAAGTGCTCTCTCCCAGAAAGATGTTTTCATTTACCGTAGTCGCTACACGGTGGCGTAACTGCCCATCTCGCCGCTCCGGCCATCCAGTTGGGCGATGCATTCGTCGAGGTCTGCCAGAAATTCATCCACTCGAGGTCCATGGATTGCATTGACGGTGAGATGAATACTGGCGGGGGGTCCCTGACGATCGAGATACCAACCTCGTTCAATAAGCGCATCAGCAAGAGCAAAAACGTCATGACGTTTTGTGTCGGAGACCCCAAACGAGAGGAGAGTGGAGTCGGGGTAGGCGCGTAACGTCAGCGACTCGTGAGATGCGATGTGGTCTGCGATGCGACACGCTGATTCTCGTGCACTCGTCGTGACGCGCGCGTATCCGTCCTCGCCGAGATATCTCATGACAGCCCACGCTGATGCAATTGGTCCGCCCGATTTTGTTCCGAGTATTCCCGACGATCCATACATTCCACCCAGCCAGTTGTCCGTGAGAAACGTTTGATCTTGTCGCAATGTTTTATTGCGATGGAGGAGTACTCCTGCGCCTTTGGAGGTGTAGCCGTATTTGTGAAGATCAAC
Organism: Actinomycetota bacterium; assembly: GCA_041173945.1. Lineage (GTDB taxonomy): Bacteria > Actinomycetota > Acidimicrobiia > Acidimicrobiales > Ilumatobacteraceae > UBA2093. Next base: position 345 of record JBEDHS010000196.1, on the reverse strand, counting down.
CGACATCGACGTCACTTCGTTGACACGAAAATCCCAGGGAGCAAGTGTGTGACCTGCTCGTTCCATGTACGTAAGAGTGACGCCGCCCATACACGCGTCAACATGAAAGTTGATATCTCGATCGCGCACACATCGACCTAACTCTTCAATCGGATCGATGACTCCTTGAGGGTATTGCGGGGCAGAGCCCACCACGAGAACGGTGTTGTCGTCAATCGCAGCAGCCATTGCATCAATATCGGCACGCCAGTCATCTGTAACTGCGATACGCCTGCTCTCGACTCCAAAGTAGTCAGCGCCTTTTTCCAAAGCGGCATGGGCAGAAGTGGGCAACACCATATTCGG
>JBEDHS010000195.1:0-3920 GCA_041173945.1 Actinomycetota bacterium | reverse complement strand
ACGATGTCGAGCACGCAATTTTCGGTGAAGGTGTCGTCATCGAACTGCGCGGCACAGGTGACAAAGCTGAAGTCACGGTTCGTTTTGCTGACCGCGGGACAAAACACCTTGCACTGGCCTGGGCGCCATTGAAAAAACTCTGATGTAGTAGAAAGAATGAGTATGAAGGCAGCGATTGTTATTGAAAGTCTCACTGGCAACACGTGGAAAGCTGGCGAGATGATTGCGTCCAATCTCCAACAGGAGAATTGGTCGATTACCGGTTTGTCCGAGGCAAAGTCGCCAGATCATCGTTCCATCCAAGAAGCAGACGTCGTTATTGTCGGCACATGGGTGCACGGACTGTTCGTTGTCGGTCAGTCTCCGTGGGGTATCGATCGCCTGCGTGCATTGCCAGCAATGGCTGGCAAAAAAGCAGTGGGCTTTTGCACGTTTGCGCTCAATCCTGGCAAATCACTCGATGTGATGACACGAGAACTGGAAGCACGTGGTGCACATGTGTTGGGCGGACTTGCCCTTCATCGCGGCAAGTTGGAAGCACACTCTGAAGAGCTTGCTATTCGTCTTGTCGACACCACGTCATCGCTCTAGTCGCACTACGTTCACACGCGCAACGAACCAGATCACTCTGCGGTATCAGTGATGCCGCGCAAGTCGATGTACAACGTGGTTCTGTTTTCCACAATCGGACGAACGTTGGCAGGTGGTTGCAAATCTGCCACCGTCAATGAGCGTCCCTCACAGTCAGTGAACTGACGTGTACCCGGGACATGTTGCACGAGACAGGTGGCATCTCTGTCGGCGGGGTAGCCGAAGTAGACGCGCCATCCGTTTGCCGGGTCATCGCCAGTGTGGTCAAGCACAACCGATCGCACACCGTCGGGGGATTTGAGATCGGGAAGCAAAAACGGTCCATCTTCGGCAACGGCTTCTGCAAGAGATGTCACCTTGCCCACTTCAAACACCTTGTTGGCCACCACCGAGGTGGGCTCGGCCCGATCCGTAATCACCGTGGCAACCACCCACAAACCCAAGAAAAATAAGGAAAAGAAGACAATTCCGCCGACAACTGGCACGAGAGCGCGGGCCAGGGGGGTTCGAAGGCGAGGCTTTTTCATATCCCCCATTGTGGCGGGTTGGTACGACAATGCCTGTTCGGCGTAGGGTTTCCTTTCTGTGAAGCGCCCCTACCGAGTTGTTGTAGCCAAACCTGGACTAGATGGCCACGATCGTGGTGCCAAGACCATTACGCGAGCCCTTCGCGATCATGGTTTTGAAGTCATCTACACAGGTTTGCATCAGACCCCCGAACAAATTGCAGAAACCGCTCTGCAAGAAGACGCTGACGCCGTTGGATTGTCGTTGTTGTCCGGTGCGCACAACACGTTGTTCCCTCGCGTGATGGAAGAGCTTCGCAGTAGGGATCTCTCTGATGTCATGGTCTTTGGCGGCGGTGTTATTCCCGACGCAGATGCGCGTGCATTGCGCGACCAAGGCGTGGGGAACATCTTTGGCCCAGGGTCATCACTGAAAGCCATTTGTCAATGGCTTGAAGAAGAACTCGACAAGCGCGACTAAGAAAGTACGGAGACGATGGATCTTTTCGAATATCAAGGCAAGCAATATTTCGCTCGTTACGACATTCCCGTGTCGGCAGGTGATGTCGCACACACAGTGGATGAAGCAGTGGCAACGGCGGAAAAAGCCGGTTACCCCGTGGTGGTGAAAGCGCAAGTACAAGTGGGTGGTCGCGGCAAAGCTGGCGGTATCAAGTTGGCGAATAATGCCGATGAAGTACGTCTTTATGCCGGAAACATCTTGGGCATGGACATCAAAGGTCACCTTGTAAAGCGCGTGTGGGTCGAAAACGCGAGTGATATCGCCGAGGAGTACTACGCATCGTTCACTCTCGATCGTGGCGCGAAAAAGCATCTGTTGATGTTGAGCGCTGAAGGTGGTGTCGAGATTGAAGTTGTCGCTGAAAAAAATCCCGATGCAATCGTTAAATTGCACATCGACCCGGTTGATGGTTTGTCACGCGACACCGCACGCCAAGCCGCAGTGCAAGCAAAAATTCCCGAAAAAGCAGTCGATGGCGTTGCCGACATTTTGGTGAAGTTGTATCGCTGCTACACAGAAGGCGACTGCGACTTGGCAGAAATCAACCCATTGATTCTGAAGCCAACTGGCGAAGTGCACGCATTGGACGCGAAGGTCTCACTCGATGGAAACGCCGATTTCCGTCATCCCGAGTGGGAGGCATTCCGTGCCACCGAAGAACTTGACGCGCGTGAACAACTAGCTCGCGAAAAAGGTCTGCAGTACATCGGACTTGACGGAACCGTCGGCATTATCGCCAACGGTGCTGGCTTAGCGATGAGCACACTCGACGTGGTGAACCAAGTTGGCGGCACAGCGGCCAACTTCCTCGATATTGGTGGCGGTGCAAACGCGGACTTGATGGCCAATGCACTCGAAGTCATCAACTCGGACCAAAACGTGAAGAGCATTTTCATCAACATCTTCGGCGGTATCACTCGAGGTGAAGAAGTAGCCAAAGGAATCGTGGAAGCACTTGGTCGCGTGCAGTTGCGCGCACCAATCGTGATTCGTCTCGATGGCACGAATGCCGAAGAAGGCCGTTCCATTCTCGCGAACGCCGGAATCCCCGAATCTCAATTGACCAGCAAGCCAACAATGCTCGAGGCCGCACAGGCCGCTGTGGCACTCGCAAAGTAAGGACTACTCCCATGGCAATTTTCGTTGATCAAAACACAAAAGTGATCGTGCAAGGTCTCACTGGTGGACAAGGTAAGTACCACGGTCTGCGCAACAAGGCATATGGCACACAAGTAGTCGCTGGCGTGACACCTGGAAAAGGTGGCACCGATGTCGAAGGTATTCCCGTGTACAACACAGTGAAAGAAGCGGTTGCAGCAACAGGTGCAACCGCATCTTTTGTGACCGTGCCGCCAAAGGCTGCATCTGCTGCAATCCTGGAAGCAGCTGAAGCGGGCATCACGTTCATCGTGTGCATCACCGAGGGAATCCCCGCACAAGACGAAGCGTTGACCTACAACACATTGGTGCGCAACTATCCCAAGGTGCGCCTGTTGGGTCCGAACTGCCCCGGAATCATCAGCCCAGGAAAATGCAACATTGGCATCACCGCTGGTGAAATCGCAGAACTTCCTTCGGCAACAGGACCAAACGTGGGCATCGTGTCCCGCTCAGGAACTCTCACGTACCAAGCACTGTATGAATTGAAGCAGCGCGGTATTGGCGTATCGACCTGTGTTGGTATCGGTGGCGACCCTGTGCCAGGAACATCATTCATTGATTGCTTGCGCGAATTCCAAAACGATCCTGAAACACACGCCATCATCATGATTGGTGAAATTGGTGGTTCAGCAGAAGAAGAAGCAGCCGAGTTCATCAAGGCCAACGTCACCAAGCCCATGTCTGCATACATCGCAGGTGTAACAGCACCAGCGGGCAAAAAGATGGGACACGCCGGAGCAATTGTCTCGGGCGGAAAAGGTACCGCTCAAGGAAAGATGGATGCATTGCGTGATGCCGGCGTGAAAGTGGGACAAAACCCCACCGAGGCTGGCTCACTCATGGCAGACATCGTCGCCGGGTTGCGCTGAGTGCCTCGCGCCCTTCTTTCGGTTTACGACAAGACAGGGATTGTCGAATTCGCATCGGCGTTGCATGCACTGGGCTGGTCACTTCTATCGAGTGGCGGCACAGCGAAAGCGCTCACCGATGCGGGAATTCCTGTTGTCGATGTCGCACAGATCACCGGGCTTGAGCCGATTCTTGATCATCGAGTGGTGACCTTGCACCCCAGTGTCCACGGGGGAATTCTGGCCGATCGTTCCAAGCAATCGCATCTGGACGAATTAGCCGAACACAAC
>JBEDHS010000194.1:0-7404 GCA_041173945.1 Actinomycetota bacterium | reverse complement strand
ACCCACGATCCGCCAACGTCTTTGAAATAGCAGCCGTCAACGTCGTCTTACCATGGTCAATATGACCCATCGTTCCAATATTCACATGAGGCTTTGTGCGCTCAAACTTTGCCTTGCTCATTGCTGCTCCTTCGCAGTTATTTCTGGTTGTGTTGTTGTTTAGTAGCGTCGATCGGGATCGAACCGATGACCTTCCGATTATGAGCCGGATGCTCTGACCAACTGAGCTACGACGCCCTGACGTATTGGTCTTTCAACCATTCAGTTGTCACTCCGAATGGCGGAGCCCTCTGTGGGAATCGAACCCACGACCTTTTCCTTACCATGGAAACGCTCTGCCGACTGAGCTAAGAGGGCGTGCACACTGAAGCAAAGCCTCAATGAGCCAGACAGAAAAGGCTAGCGGTGCGAATCGCCAATCAACCACTAGGTTCTCATCCCGTGAAAGACGTTCACATCCGACGAGCAACCGATTCAGACGCTGAGGCGATACGCCTTATTTATAACCACGAGGTGGAAAACGAGACCTCAACGTTCGACCTCGTTCCGAGGTCGCTGGAGGATCAATTGGCATGGCAGAACGCACGCCAAGGCGCATTTTGTGTCTACGTCGCAGAGCTTGATGGCGAGGTGGTGGGCTTCGGGGCACTGTCCCCCTACAAAGAACGGGCTGCCTATCGCACCTCGGTGGAAGATTCGGTCTATGTCCGCCGCGACATGGGTCGACGCGGAATCGGGTCGGCGATCTTGGACCATCTTCTCCGTACCGCAGAAGATGGGGGCTTTCATGCAGTGATCGCTCGAATTACAACCTTGTCATTTGGCTCCATTGCCCTTCACGAACAATTGGGATTTTCGATGGTGGGGGTTGAACGCGAGATTGGTCGCAAGTTCAACAAATGGCTGGATGTGGCCATCATGCAGTGTTTGCTTCACGAGCGCCATTAGGTTTTCGTTGACAACACTTCGACAGCAATTATCGTGAATTTTGTGCCCGACGATTCGACGAACAAGAAAAGACGGATCAATGGAATTGAGACAAGTCGTCGCGTTCTCGACATTGCCACTCAAGAGTTAGAGACACACGGTCCTGCAAATTTCAATTTGGACCGAGTCTTGGCCACTTCAGGTGTCTCTCGTGGATCTGTGTACCACCATTTCGGAAATCGCGATGGGCTCATTATGGCGGTGGAACTACATCGGCTTCAGCGAAATCTGCAAGCCAATGACTTGGCACTTCGCGAGGTTCTCGCACAGGTATCGACCCCCGAGGAGGCGTACGCAATCTTGGAGGCGGGTCTGGCCGTTGCGGCATCGGAGCAACAAAGAGCGACCCGTTTAGATCGTTTTGCCTCTTTTGCGGCATCGAAACATGCCCCAGCAATTCGTCTTGGTCTGCGGGAATTACAGCAGAAAGCAGAGCGAGAATTTTCCATCACATTGCGGATGGCCAAAGACAAGGGATTTATCGACCCCGTCGAGCCAATTGAAGGTACCGCCAACTTCATTCAGGGATTCCTCCTGGGTCGAATGGTGGTCGATGTTCTGGACTCTCCGGAGTCCGATCAGCAGTGGCATGTCATTGCCGCCACAGTTCTGAAAAGTCTCCTGCGTCCACAAATTTAAGGTCAGTACATCCTTAATAGATTATTAATCTATTAAGTGTTAGCCTTCGGGGATGAGTCGCCACTCATCGTCTCGTACGCGTTACATGACCTATACCGTCGCTGCGACGCTGTTCGCATTGTTTCTCTTGCAGTTCTTTCGTCAACCAGCAGTTGACGCCACTGGGAGCACGACGATTGTCTGTATTCAGAAAAAAACAGGAGTTGTCAAGACTTATGTTGTGGTGAAGAAAAAGAAAACCTGCCCACGTGGCGAAAAAAGATCCTCATGGAATACATCAAATGTTCCCCTGACACTGTGTGTGAACAACACATCAAAAAGTTTAATTCTCTCAAAGACCAAATGTCCTCGTGGTTCAAAGTTGGCCTCATCACTTTCTAGTCGTTCCACAATTTCAACGTGTGCTCACCGAAAAACACGCGTCATCTCAGTCGTGAAAAAATCACAATGTCCTCGTCTGACAAAAAAGGTCGCTGTTCCGTTACGCCGTGATAGCGCACCAGCGGTGCTAAACGAGGTCAACTCCCCAACGACAACTACAGCATCGTCCACTCCACCAATCGACACGGGGACAACGACAAGTACGTCGACTACCACAACAACACTCACTCCAACGATCTCACTCGTCGCAACTGAGACCACCATCTCACTGGGGTCGAGCACGATATTGACTCCAATGTTTGACGATGGCATTGGCTCAATGAACCAATCGATTGGATTGGTCACTAGTCAACAAAGCATCTCAGTATCTCCAACCGAAACCACGACATATGTATTGACAATTGACTTCGGAACTCACTTTGACACCACACAAGTCACCATCTATGTACATCACGTAACAATTAATCAACATCCGACCGACATAACCGATGCAACTGGATTTGGCGCTTTGGTGATGGTGGATGCGACATCTAGTGGCACATTGAGTTATCAATGGTTGAAAGATGGAGTTGAAATCTCCGATGCGATCTCAAGCGGATTCCTTGCGACAGAGGCCGGTGAATACGAAGTACACATCACCAGTGTTCTGAATGGGCACACCATCACAGTGAACTCTCAGGTCGCAGTAGTAGCGCTTAATCGCCTCACCATCACTTCACACCCCGAGGGGATCACTATTGGGGATACAGACACTGCGACTCTGGCAGTGTCTGCGACCGCAACAGGCAACCTTTCCTATCGATGGTTCCACAATGATTCTCAAATTTCTGGCGCGGGGCTGCCATCGCACTCCACCACTTTGGGAGGCAGTTACTACGCAGAAGTGACCAGTACTTTAAATGGAACAACTGTTGTCGAAAGAACAAACGGAGTTTTTGTTGACAAGAATTTCGTGGACATTACAGAACACCCCACCGACCAATACTTCACGACAGGTCAAAGCGTGACCATCGGTGTGGGAATTTCTGTCCCAGGCAACACATCAATGTCCTACAAGTGGTATCTAGATGACCAAGAGATTGCAGGCGCCACATCTCAAACACATGCGGCTTCAATTGCTGGAACGTACAAAGTGGAAATCACCAGTACGCGCAATGAAACGACTGCTGTGCTGGTCAGCAACAGCGCAATAGTGACTGAGGTCGGTGCCCCCTCCATCACGTCGCTTGAGTTCGGCGATCCCTCTATTCCAGTTAATGGCAGCACCACATTGACTGCAGTATTCAGCAACGGATCTGCCGTGCTTACGCCGGGAAACATCTCGTTAACGAGTGGTGTTGGAGTAACGGTGTCACCATCTTCTACGGAGGAATACCGAGTGACGGTCACGAACGAGGCAGGAAATTCGACATACATCACACGAGTACTTGTTGTCACGACCGGCCAGATGACATCGACGGCCAACAACACCACGGGAGATAGACGAAGAGGTGCGACTGCCGTAAGGCTCCATTCTGGAAAAGTTCTCGTTTTTGGATCGGACTACAACTACAACACCACTGCAGAACTCTTTGATCCCACTACAGATTCATTCTCGACAACAGGGTCATTGTTCCAAGGCCGAGGATTTGCGCCGGCGGTTGTTCTCGATGACGGCCGCGTGCTTGTTGCTGGCGGCAACTACTACAACGGCCAGTTTATTGCGCTGTCGTCAACCGAGATTTACAGTCCAACGACGGGCCTCTTCACAACAACTGGCTCACTCAATAGAGCTCGCCACTCCTTCAGAATGTTCCTTCTCCCTGACGGTCGAGCAATCGCAATTGGGGGACATAACGAATCTATTTACTCACTGAATACGACTGAAATTTTTGATCCGGCCACCGGACAATGGACATACGGACCGTCGATGAGTGCTCGACGAAGTCATCCAATTGCCGTCCAGTTACATAATGGACAAATCCTCGTGGCAGGTGGATACGACGGAAATGGGAATTATTTGCGCAGTGCTGAAATCTACGACCCGGCATCGAATACGTTCACATTACTTTCCGACCAGATGAACATTGCTCGATACGATGCGGCAGCAATTGCCACCCCAACAGGCGCCATCATCGTGGGTGGAACACAATTTGGTGTTGCACAATCAGCAGTAGAAATATTCAGGACCGACACAAGTTCATTTGATGACACCGTGCCATCAATTCCCTACCCAACATTTGGCGTCAACCTTCACCAGCGCGACGACGGAATGTTGGTGTATTTCGGAGGAGCGACTGGCGCCTACGTTCTCACTGAGGGATATCTCATCAATCCAGACACTTTTGCGATTGTTCCAGAAAACGTCGACCTCTCGAGATACCGCTACTACTACGGCTCTGTCACTCTCCTCGATGGCCGAGTGCTCTTCATAGGGGGAAACCACTCGGAAGGGACAACCGCGGAGATCTACTCCTATTGACGGCAACCACCTGCCGTTGTGACATTCTCCTGAAAAATAAATGACCCCGCCGAACATGTCGGCGGAGTCATTTACGGGTTGGGCTGTTTGGCTTTCGCCATTCAGTTCACGGATTTCTCCGTGGTGGGCCGGGGAGGATTCGAACCTCCGAAGGCAGTGCCGGCAGATTTACAGTCTGCTCCCTTTGGCCGCTCGGGCACCGACCCCTATGGAGAGACCAACGCTATCGGCTGGCTAGCCTTCCACCCCATGCCTTCATTCGACATTGTTTCCGAAGTTGACCGCCAAGAACTCCGCAATGGAGTCGACCAAGCCCAGCGCGAGATGTCTCAACGCTTCGATTTCAAGGGGACCAACTCCTCCATCGAACAAAATGACCTCGTCATCACCATCAAGACCATCTCGGAAGAAAAGGCCCGTGCCGTCCGAGTCCTTCTTGAAGAGAAATTCGTGAAGCGGGGCTTGTCACTAAAAGGAATTGACTGGGGCAAGTTTGAACAAGCTTCCGGCGACACTGTGCGCCAAGTGGTCACCATCAAAGTGGGTATCTCGTCGGACAAGGCCAAAGAGATCAACAAGATGATCAAAGAAAAAGGTCCAAAGGGAGTCTCTAGCCAGACCCAAGGTGAACAGGTGCGAGTGACCAGCAAGAAGCGCGATGATCTTCAAGCAGTGATGGCGATGTTGAAAGCCGAAGACTTGGGAATCCCTCTGCAGTTTGAAAACTTCCGCGACTAACAATATTTGTTGAGTCAACGCGTGTGAATTTTTCGCGTTACGAATTCACCCTGCCCACAGATAACCCGCACCCACCTGTGAGGGATTGCCCGTGCCGACCCAGACGCTCATTGCACCTGTGTCGGTCACCATGGCACTTCGCTCTCGATCGATGCGATAGGAAAACACATTCGTGCGCAATGTGGTCGTGTTCCTGATGTCGAACACGATTCCATTGCGATATTGAATGACATCACCTGTTGCCCCGGGAAGTCGAAAAGCAAGATTTTCCTCATCATCAACACCGACAAAGCGCACCGTGTTGATGTTTTCAGAAAATGCATTGACGTCTTGAGTGATGAGCACAGGCTCGGCCACGACACGTTCGACGAGGTCGACGACCCACAAAAACACTCCGAAAGCATTTGCTCCGAACAGTCCCACTTCTTCGTTGTTTAGCCAGTGTGCATCTATGAATTTTGTGGTCTCTCCCGAGGGGATCAATACCACTGCTTCTGTTTCTTCAGGCGTCGACACAGGTGTCACGATGAGTTGTTCGAGGGCCACGACTGCAAGTTTCTTTCCGTCGGGACTAACTGTGGGCAAGCGACCCATCAGCATTTGCCACTGACCATTGACCTGTCCGCCGTAATAAGTAATGCCACTCACGGGCTCACAACATGTACCGACAAACACTTCACACGTCGCCACCGACACTGTTGCCGATTCCACAACTGCGAGATCTCCACGTTGCGTCTCATCGAAAGGATCGTCGCCAATACGTGCAAACTCGACGAAGTCTTTTGATGCTGGATCCACCCATGCACGAACAAGAAAACTGTCCGTGATTGCGGCCAGCCCAAGTGTGGGATTTGTGGGGCTTGCCGCACATTTTCCACGCGGTGCAAGCGTTGTCGTTGTAGTGGGAGCTGAATCACTCGTGGAGCACGAAGCAAGCACGCATGCAACAATGACCGTGACGAATATCTTTTTCAGATCTAATCCTCAGACTTAATCTTCAGTGGGAGCTTCTTGTGCACGCCGCTGCAATTCATTTACAACGTTGGCATCAGCCAATGTAGTCGTATCACCGAGGTTTCTGCCTTCAGCAACATCACGCAAAAGCCGTCGCATGATTTTCCCACTTCGTGTCTTTGGAAGATCAGGTGTGAAATAGATCGTCTTGGGTTTGGCGATTGCACCAATTTCGCCAGCGACATGATTACGAAGGACTTGTTCATCGACTTCGCTTCCCCCCACCAAGGTGACGTACGCGATGATTGCTTGTCCGGTCGTTGCATCATTTGCACCCACCACGGCAGCTTCGGCGACTGCGGGATGTGACACCAATGCAGATTCGACTTCGGTCGTTGAGATGCGATGTCCCGACACGTTCATCACATCGTCAACACGTCCCAACAACCACAGGTAGCCGTCATCATCCAACTTTGCGCCGTCACCAGCAAAATAACGGCCGTCAAACCGTGACCAATAGGCGTCTTTGTAGCGATCGGGATCTTTCCAAATACCGCGCAACATTCCTGGCCAGGGATGAGTCAATGTGAGATATCCACCGCCTTTGGAGACGGGTCGACCGTCATCATCGAGCAATTCAGCACCCACCCCAGGTAACGGGAACGTTGCCGAGCCAGGCTTTGTTGTTGTTGCGCCTGGAAGCGGGGAAATCATGATTCCCCCTGTCTCTGTTTGCCACCAGGTGTCGACAATGGGACAACGCGAGCCGCCAATGTTTTCGTGATACCACATCCACGCTTCGGGGTTAATCGGCTCGCCCACACTTCCCAGCAAACGCAACGACGAAAGATCGTGTTTCTTTGGTTCGTCTGTTCCCCACTTCATGAACGTGCGAATCGCCGTTGGCGCGGTGTAGAAAATTGTGACTTTGTATTTCTCGACGATCTCCCACATGCGATCGTTGCCGGGAAAATTCGGGACGCCTTCATAGATGACTTGTGTGGCACCGTTCGACAACGGCCCATACACGATGTAGCTGTGCCCTGTGATCCAACCGACGTCAGCTGTGCACCAATAGATGTCGGTCTCGGGCTTCAAGTCGAACACGTATTTGTGTGTGTAGGTGACATGAGTGAGATAGCCACCTGTGGTGTGCATGATGCCTTTGGGTTTTCCTGTTGTGCCAGAGGTGTACAACAAGAACAAAAGCTGTTCAGAATCCATCGGCTCTGCGACACATGTTG
>JBEDHS010000193.1:0-4246 GCA_041173945.1 Actinomycetota bacterium | reverse complement strand
GGGCAAACACCGTGGCCGCGTCAACAAAAGTTGTGTCAACATCACATGCAACTAAAAACTCCACTGCGCGCAGACGCGCCGGAGTTCCAATCGCACGCAATGCTCCGAGCCCACCATCTGTTGTGGCTGATCCACCCAAACACACGATGATTTTTTTCGCACCCTCGTTTAACGCACAATCAATCAACTCGCCTGTTCCTTGAGTGCTCGCATTCAACGGATCGTTATTGTCCGCACCGCCAATCAAGCTGAGACCAGATGCCCGTGCCATCTCGATAACGGCCACGCCTTTTCGCAAACTCCACTCGGCCTCAACTGGCGCACCGAGTGGTCCGGTGACAACGGTGCGACGATTCGGGCCACCTAAAACTTCAAGGGTTCCCTCGCCGCCGTCGGCGAGTGGCATCTCGGTGCAGTCGATGTGTAAAGACCAACACGCGTGTCCTATTGCTGCACAGACCTGAGCTGCTGTTGCAGTCCCTTTGAATTTGTCCGAGGCGATCAGAACGCGCACCCCTCAACCCTAAGGTCTTCGTTACAGCACGTGTCTTATCCCGACCTAGTCGGTAGGGTTTTACGCATGGCCGTGACAGTACGAATCCCCACCACCATGCGTCCCATCTCTGGCGGAGCGTCCTCTGTTGAAGTGGCGAGCGGATCTTTACGCGATGTGCTGACAGCATTGAACGATGCCCATAACGGATTCGCCGAGCGCCTCTTTGACGACTCCGGAGACCTGCATAAGTTCGTGAATATCTTTGTGTCAGACGATGACGTCCGCTATCTCGAAGGGCTTGACACCCCTGTCAAAGATGGCGACACCGTCTCGATCATCCCCGCCGTTGCTGGCGGTTGCTAGCCCTGGCTTCCTCAGCGTCTTTGACCGCTAGGTAGTGGCGTTAGCAGTCTCAACGGTAGAGTGCTAGCAGTCGGGTCGCCCGAGTGCGAATTGCCCGCAATAGGCAAAACCCCCAAAATCCAAAATCCCCAAAATCACGGAGGAAACCATGGCAAAGATCATTGCGTTTGATGACGAGGCCCGTCGCGGTCTTGAAGCCGGCATGAACAAGTTGGCTGACGCTGTGCGCGTCACTCTCGGACCAAAGGGTCGCAACGTTGTTCTTGCAAAGCAGTGGGGTGCTCCCACAATCACCAACGACGGTGTGTCCATCGCAAAAGACATCGATCTTGAAGATCCATACGAGCGCATTGGCGCCGAGTTGGTGAAAGAAGTCGCCAAGAAGACAGACGATGTTGCTGGTGACGGAACAACCACTGCAACTGTGTTGGCATGGACAATGGTGCGCGAAGGTTTGCGCAACGTTGCAGCGGGTGCAAACCCGATGTCCTTAAAGAAGGGCATCGAGGCTGCAGTTGCCGAAGCAATCGCCAGCATCAAAGGTCTTGCAAAAGAAGTCGATTCGAAAGAGCAGATTGCACAAGTGGCATCCATCTCTGCAGCCGATACTGAAATTGGTCGAATGATTTCAGAGGCGATCGACAAGGTCGGCAAAGACGGTGTCATCACTGTTGAAGAGAGCCAGACATTTGGCATGGAGATGGATCTTGTTGAAGGTATGCGTTTCGACAAGGGCTACATCTCGCCGTACTTCGTCACCGACACAGACCGCATGGAAGCATCTCTTGAAGATGCCTACATCTTGTTGGTCTCCAACAAGATCAGCAATGTGCGCGACATGTTGCCCGTTCTTGAAAAAGTGATGCAGAGTGGAAAGCCATTGTGCATCATCGCTGAAGACATTGAAGGTGAAGCACTTGCAACCTTGGTCGTGAACAAGATTCGTGGAACCTTCAAGAGCGCAGCTGTAAAAGCTCCAGGATTCGGTGATCGTCGCAAGGCAATGTTGCAGGACATCGCAATTTTGACTGGTGGACAAGTCATCAGTGAAGAAGTTGGCTTGAAGTTGGAGAACGCAACATTGGATCTGTTGGGTCGTGCAAAGCGCGTGGTCATCACCAAAGATGAAACAACAATCATCGAAGGTGCAGGAGACGAAGCAGACATCAAGGGCCGTATCAGCCAGATCAAGACGGAAATTGACAACACCGATTCCGATTACGACCGCGAGAAGTTGCAAGAGCGTCTCGCCAAGTTGTCGGGCGGCGTAGCTGTGTTGAAGGTGGGTGCTGCAACCGAAGTTGAACTGAAGGAAAAGAAGAACCGCATTGAAGATGCAGTCAGCACCACAAAGGCAGCCATTGAAGAAGGTGTTGTTCCTGGCGGCGGTGTGGCATTGCTCCGCGCTCAGGCATCAGTTGAAGCAGCAGCCGAGAAGTTGACCGGTGACGAAGCAACAGGTGCTCGCATGGTTGCTCGTTCACTGGAAGGTCCGTTGAAGCAGATTGCAGAAAACGCTGGTCTTGAAGGTGGAGTTGTTGTTCAGAAGGTGAAGAGCCTGAAGGGCAACGAGGGCTTGAATGCTGCAACCGGTGAGTACGAAGACTTGGTGAAGTTGGGAGTAATCGACGCTGCAAAGGTGACTCGCTCTGCATTGCAGAACGCGGCATCTATTGCTGCTCTGTTCCTGACAACCGAAGTGGTGATTGCAGATAAGCCTGAAGAAAATGTTGGTGGTGGTGGACACGACCACGGCATGGGCGATTTCTAAATCGCACTTTTTAATAACTCAATAAAACGTTGATGATGTCGCGCCCAGTCGCTCTTGTGAGTTGTGCTGAGGCGCGACATCACGATATTGACCTTGATCCAATTGTGCGTGCACTGGCAGACCGAGGAAAAGTAACCGAAATCGTCGATTGGGATGATGCCACGGTTGATTGGTCTCGTTTTGCCGTTGCGATTGTTCGCTCACCGTGGGATTACCACCATCGATATGCGGAATTTTTGGACTGGCTTACTCGAGTTTCTTCGATGACGAAGCTTCTTAACTCCGCAGATGTGATTTCATGGAACACCGACAAGGTGTATCTGCGCGAGATTATCGCTGCTGATATTCCGATGATTCCTACTTCTTTTGTCGAGACCATTAATGATGTGTCGGGTATCGACAATGTGTTACGCGATGACATCGTGGTTAAACCCACGATTAGCGCAGGATCAAATAACACCAAACGACATATTCACGATGCAGACGCGGCTCGTGTTCATATCGAAGAGATTTTAGGTATGGGCAAAGTTGCCATGGTGCAGCCGTATCAGAAATTCATCGACGAGCGCGGGGAGACCGGTCTGGTCTATTTCAATGGCAATTTCAGCCATGCATTTCGAAAGGCGCCCATCTTGCAAGATGGCGAGAAACAGACCAATGGGCTGTTTGTTGTCGAAGACATCTCTGCGCGACGTCCATCACCAGCGGAGTGTGAACTGGGTGACGATGTGATGAACTTCGTTTTTGAGAAATTCGGGATGTATCCGTTGTATGCCCGTGTTGATGTGGTGCGCGGCTCTGGCGGATATCCAGTCTTGATGGAGCTAGAGATGGCGGAACCATCATTCTTCTTCCACACCAGCCCTGACTCGCCAAGTCGCTTCGCTTCGGCGGTCTTAGAGCGACTGTAGGTAGGTTTAAAGACATGAGTGAACCCATGTCTCCGTCAGTTGGCCTCGCAGTCGTCCATTACTTCTGTAAACCGACTCCCCAGTTCGACGGTGAAGCCCTCATCAATGCAGTCAAAGCTGCGGAGAACAACGGTGTCACTGTTGTGACAGTGTCGATGTTGGGCCACAAAGCAGACGTTGCCGTTATGGCAGTGGCGGCCGACATGCGTGAATTGAAGGCACTACAAACGGGCTTACAGCACGCGGGTCTGAATGTTGTCGACAGTTACGTGTCACTGACCGAGGTGTCTGAATATGCAAAGGGCATGCCGCAGGAAATGTTGAATGCTCGTTTGTACCCGCAACTGCCCCCACCAGGAAAAAATGCGTGGTGCTTCTATCCCATGTCGAAGCGTCGCAACACCGACCAAAACTGGTTCACGCTCGACTATGACCGTCGTAAAGAATTGATGGAAGAACACGGAAAGAGTGGTCGTGCGTTTGCTGGTCGTGTCATTCAGGTGGTGACAGGATCAGCTGGTGTTGATGATTTCGAGTGGGGCGTCACATTGTTTGCAGTACATCCAGATGACCTAAAAGAAGTCGTCTACACCATGCGATACGACGAAGCTTCTGCGGTGTACGCCGAATTCGGCGCTTTCTACGTCGGCATGGTGACTCCTGTTGAGGAACTTGTCCATCAGATCTGAGCGCAAGTGACAACGG
>JBEDHS010000192.1:0-4098 GCA_041173945.1 Actinomycetota bacterium | reverse complement strand
TAAATCACCCGGCGTCCAAGCGAATGAAGTGCCACAAACCAACTCCGTGGCAGTCGATGGCGCAATTTCAAAAAATCAAGTGCCAAGATTTGCTTCCCTGTACGGCGACGCTTCGCAAAATCTTGCCTGACCGTCTCGTCGCCATCGAGACCGTGCACATCGACATCACTGAAATACGTATTCAACATGTCCCGCAACTGCTGAGGCTGAAAAAGGTGAACGTGATACGGGTTTTCAAAATCCGCAGGTTCATTTGGCGTGAGCACATAGACAACACCGTCATCTTTCACCACGCGCGCCATCTCGGCGACATGAAAACTGGGGTCTACAAAATGTTCGATGATGTGACTGGAACACACCGCATCCACACTGCCCGTTTTAAAAGGCAGCACCGAACCATCGCTGCAGACCGCACCCACTCCTTGTTGGCGAGCAAGATGTGCGGTCTCTAGGTCGTAATCAACTCCGAGGACTGTGCGGTTCGAACCTGAGAGCCGAATTGACTCATCGCCAACTCCACAACCAATGTCGAGCACAAATCCATCACCCAAACGTTCACGCACTTCGCGATAGCCGGCATCGTGTAAAGCAAGAAGCGCCGAGGGTGTACTGTCCTTGAGCGGTCGCTCACCTGTTTGTTTCATAACCCTCCCTAGTATAGGAACGCCATGGAACGCCGTTCGGACAATGACATCAACTGGTCCGAACGGACACACGAGCTAGCACAGATTCTTCATTCCAGTGGAATCGACACGATCGAAAGCTTCGCGTGGCGAGATTTGGCTGACCCTGATGCTGGTGGCTCAGAAGTGCATGCAGACCACGTGATGACACGATGGGCAGAGGCGGGTTTGTCGATTCATCATCGAACATCAACTCACGACACGCCCGAGACGTTCGGCCGACACGGCTATCGAGTCACACGCAAAGGCGGGCGGTATTCAGTCTTCGGTCGAGTCATTTTTACGCGACTTTTCACACGTGCGCATCGATCGACCGCAATAGTTGAGATTTGGAATGGCGTGCCGTGGTTTAGTCAACTCTGGGGTAACCGCGTCCATTCAGTGTGGCTACATCACATTCATGAAGATATGTGGAGTGAGAGTTTGCCCAAGATGTTGGCGCCCATCGCTCGATGGGTGGAAACCTCTTTCGCTCCCCTTCTCTATAGACGTACACACATCACCACACTTGCCACCACAACTCGCGATGAGTTGATCTCTCGCGGATATCGACCAGAGATTGTCACGGTTGCAGAACCGGGTATCGATCCGCGATTTGTTCCCGACCTCTCACGTAAAACACAGAACCCAACCCTGATTGCAGTGGGTCGACTCGCACCTGTGAAACGTTTTCCACTGCTGCTCACGATGTTCTCTGATGTAGTCACTCACATTCCCGATGCACATCTCACTATCGCTGGAGACGGGCCAGACCGCGAGACTCTTCAACAACTCATCGCACACTTGGGGCTCGAGAATTCGGTGACACTTGCGGGGCGAGTCACCGACGAAGAGTTACTGCACCTCTATCAATCTCGTTGGCTTCTTGTTAGTGCATCGCATTCAGAAGGCTGGGGCATGACAATTACTGAAGCTGCAGCGTCGGGCACACCGTGTGTGGTTACAAACAATCATGGACATAGTGCTGCTGCGGTGCAAAACCAGACTGGACTCATCGTTGACAACGACTCCGAGATGGTGTCGGCGATAGTTGATCTGCTCACCGATAATGACCGCCGTGAACTCCTTCAACATGGTGCCCTGCAGCACGCACAGAGGTTCCAGTGGGACAGAACAGCTGCTCTACTTCTTGAGGCACTGACTAAGTCAATCTCACAATAAAATTCATTCTGTTTTACGCCTCAACGAGTTGTGCAATAATCACCCCATTAGGCGGCCAGAAACGGGGGCAACAATGAATCGGAAACAAACCGCCACTCGAACACGGGTTGTTATCTTGCTGACTTCATTACTGATTGCATCGTGTGGATCTAGTGGAAGTGACTCCATCTCGGAGTCTGAATCATCCTCCGGCGAACAGACAGAACAACCCGTGCAGTCATCGAGTGAGACTCAAGGGAGTGGCACAGTCACTATTGGCGCCGAAACATTCACATTTGATTTGAGATGTGTCTTCGGTGAAGAGAACACAACGAACGAGGAAGCATCAATCTCGATCAACGGTCAACCATCGGGAACAACACCGTCAGATATTGGAATGTCTTTTACCGAACAATGGGGAATCGATTTCTCTACGGGCAAAATCTCTAAAGATGCACCCGTGTACCACTCGCTCACGATTTATCGAGATGCAGGTCGAACTCTTCTATTCGAATATTTATCGATTACCCGTGATCCGAATGTCACCAAGCCACTCAATGTCAACGGGAAAACAGTTTCCGGCCCTGCTGACTTCGTTGCCGGCGACAGCGAAGATCCCTTTGCCAGCACTCCTGGCGAGGTCACACTGAACTGCGAATAACCGCACACTGAATTCAGTGGGGTCGACTCGCATCACAACCATGCGACACAAATCAACCCCACTGTTGGGTTCAGCTCAATGTGAGGAACAACTTCTGCGCGGAGTTTCCACCAGGACCGGTTGGTACAACTTGAATGTCTACGGTCAGTGGTGCGGCAGCCCATGTTGCACCCTTCTCGGTAAAGCATCGGCCAATGTTCCATGTCAATTCATACGTTGGCGGATTAGATTCGTTGACCAACGTGTCGGATGTAGACGAGTCAGTCTGAGTCTGACTGTCGCATTTACCAGGACCGCTCGAACCAGGCGAAACGCCGTTAGGAATATCGGGCGTGTACTTATAGCCACCAAGATCGTAGAAACCGGGTGCTTCTCCGTCGAAAGCCAGACGTTGCGGTCGGAAGATTTTCAACGTCAATTCGGTGGTTTGAGTAATGGCAATTCGTGGAATCGTTGACGCCAAGTAATCCACTGTCTGCTCCCCCGAACCAGTGTTGTAGGACACCAGCATGGGATGCGTCACAAACACAAACCCAGGGCTAGATGTGAATTCATATGTCGCTCCACTTTCCGTGGTCACACGCATCGTGAAGGTGTCTTGACCAGAGGGAAGATCGTTCTCTGTGAAGTTGTATTCAGTGTGGAAGTCATATCCCGCACCACCCGTATCGCACATACGTCCTTTACCAATTAACCATTGGTAGTCGTTACCACAAGTGCGTGGAACCTCGACAAAACTTGATGGAGCATACGAAACACCATTTCCTTTGATTTCGGTCTTCTTTACATTTGAACCACATACTTGAGTGATTGGCGCGAACACCATTGTCATGGTTTCTTTAATTCGTTCGGCAACCAAAGCGTTCGTCGCTTTGCGGCTGCCTTGACCGTACGCGTTGATGGTATTCGAGAAGTTCTCGTCTGTGGCTTTGAAGTTCGTAAAGATTCGCCAACTGATGGAACCGCAATCCCGTGTTCCGTCATCAGCTGAGACAATCGGCTCAGGTGTAGAACTATCGGCAGCATCCAAGATGCCGTCTCCATCATCGTCAACGTCAAAGGCATTGGGAATGCCGTCGTCGTCTTTGTCCCCGCCAAGCGTGTCATCTGCCGTCGCCACAGGTGCATTTGGCTGTGGCGCACCTTGCACAGGTTGTAGCGGATTAGGGGGTTGAGGTACATCCATAGCAACCACATCACCAGCTGATGCAGATGTCACCGATTTCGCACTGACGGTGCTCTTTCCATAACCGCCCACTCCATTTGGCTTGCCACGCGTTGCTTTCACCGCCGCCTTTGAGGTTTTATCGGCGAGACTCACTTGCTTTGTAGCGATCGCGTACCCCTGTTTCTTTGTTGCACCGACTTTCTTCACAGAGATCGTGCCCAAAGAAATACTCGACGATTTTGATTCCTTCAATCGTGTGTAAACAGTCCTCGCCGTCGTCGACTTTGCACCTTTCCAACCAAGCACGACTGGTCCGAAATACTCGCCGTCTGCGCCAACGAGTTGAAGGTTCATACCCTTAATCGAGGAGATACTGGCGGTCTTCAATTTCACATTATTTTGAGTTGGCCTTGTGATCTTCTTCGATGCAAGAGTGCGCCCAGTGC
>JBEDHS010000191.1:0-4650 GCA_041173945.1 Actinomycetota bacterium | reverse complement strand
CGCACGAGGGCGCGGGATAGGTGCTGCGCTCGTGAACGAGTTAGTGAACAAAGCCCGCAATTTGGGGCTTGCTCACGTGTATTTGTACACACAGCACGGCGCACCCTGGTACATCGAGATGGGTTGGCGCACGCGTCGCATCGCTCGACTCGGTGATCACGATGTCACAGTGATGTCGTATGACATCGCGGACACGGTACAAAATTAAGACCAGCGAAATCGCCGCGCGGCAACTATTGGCGCAACGACTGCCCACCCTGTCAATATCAGGCCAGGTACGAGAAGTTGTCCTTCGCCGCTTAACGATGACCGCATGAACTCGGCGAGCGCGCCAGAAGGCAGATACGTCGACACGGTGGCGATGACCGTTGGCAAGGAATCAGTGGCGATAATCATTCCACTAAGAAGAAGCAACACAATGTAGAGACCGTTTTGGGCGGCGAGATTTATTTCCGCGCGCAGCGTTCCAGCCAAGAACAAACCGATTCCTGCAAATGCCAGGCTGCCAAGCAGAACACCGACTAGTGCCAGCAATGATGTCGCACCGTTTGGGCGCCATTGATACGCCAGGCCAATGGGAATGAGAAGCGCCAACTGGACGAGTTCGACAACAAAAACGGACAAAGCTTTGGCCGTGACCAACTGCGAACGTGTTAATGGAGTTGCGCCGAGACGTTTTAACACCGAGTAGGAACGCTCGAATCCTGTTGCGATACCGAGGCTGACCATCGCAGTCGACATGATTGCCACGGCCACAATGCCTGGCACGAGAAAGTCAATTGAATCCATGTCGCCGGTGGGCAAGACGTCGACGGCACCAAAAAATGCCAGCAACATGACAGGGATGACAATGGTCAACAACAACTGCTCACCGTTTCGTGCCAAGAGAAGTAGTTCTGCGCGTAGTTGCACGCGGATGTTTTTCATTGCGAACCACCCGTCAGTCGGCGGTATGCATCCTCAAGGCTTTCCTCGCCAAGATCGATTCCCAACAAAGCCAGATTGTGTTCGCTTAACCATTGGGTGATGCGTCCGACAAGGCGTGCAGAGGATTCGGCAGTCACCTCGAAGACGCCATTGCCACAGTGAGTGACAACAGAACCAATTTCTTGTGAGAGTGCCAAAGTATCGAGGTGTTCTTGCGAAGTGAATCGCAGTCGTTTTCTGGTGTGAGTGATGTCTGCAAGAGGTCCGTCGGCGATGATGCGTCCCTGTTGAAACAAGACAACATGTGTTGCCACTCGTTGAGCCTCGGCCATGTCGTGTGATGCCAGAACTACGGTCACCCCGTTATGTGCTGCGGTGGTGATGATGTCACGGATGGTGTCTCGACCGTCGATGTCGACACCAGATGTCGGTTCGTCAAGAAAGAGAACATCGGGATCTGCCGCCAACGCAAGTGCAAGAGAGAGTCGTTGCTGCTCTCCGCCCGACAATCGTCGCCACGTACTTGTTGCTCGGTGAGCCAGACCCACCTGCTCGATGGTGTCGTTGGCGTTGACTTTGTTGTTGTACAAAGCACAAAAATGTGAAATCACATCGCGTACGCGTGCGCTGGGGTACACACCGCCACCTTGCAGCATCACACCCATTCGCTGGGTGAGTTGATGATGTTGCGTGGCCGGATTAAGCCCCAAGACCGACACCGTTCCCGACGAGGCATGACGAAATCCCTCGCACACCTCAATAGTGCTGGTTTTCCCCGCCCCATTTGGTCCCAAAATCACTGTGACAGCACCACTGGGTGCAGTGAAAGAAACATCATTGACTGCTGTGAGATTGCCATAGCGAACAGTCAGATTTTCCACGATGACGGCCATTGCTACCACCTTACGAACAAACACCTCGGAGTCATCAGGCATAGGCGAGTAACCTCGAATACGTGATTGATGTCCGATTGTTGCGAACTGACTTAGACGGCGTGAGGGCCGCCCTTGCTCGTCGCGGGAAGCCCGACCTGCTCGAACAGCTTGACGAGGCAGTTGTGCTCGATGGTCGACTTCGTGAGATCACGGTGGAGCGAGACGCGATACGAGCCGAAATCAACGACTTGTCTAAGCAGGTGGGTCAACTGCGCCGTAACCAACAAAACGATGAAGCCGAAGAATTGATGGGGCGCAGTCGTTCGTTGGGGGATCGTGAAAAAGTGCTTCAAGACGAAACCGATGACTTGGAGGGCAGTCTGCGCCAAGTGTTGCTGCGTATCCCCAATCTCCCTCACCCCGACGCCCCCGACGGCGCCTCTGATGCCGATAACCCGCTCATCAAGGGCCCGATCAACATGCCGGCCCAGTTCGCCGATCATCAGCGGGTGCCTCATTGGGAGACCGCTGTTGAACTGGGAATTCTCGACAACGAACGGGCAACAAAAATCTCGGGCGCGATGTTCACCATGCAGCGTGGACTGGGAGCAACCTTGTCGCGCGCGTTGTGTCAGTACGCACTCGATAAAAATGCAGATGCATTCGAAGAGATTCGTCCGCCGTCTTTGGTGACGACGGCAACGTTGACGGCAACCGGGCAATTACCCAAATTTGCCGATGATGCGTATGCCATTGAACGTGATGATTTGTGGGCCATTCCCACAGCCGAAGTTCCCTTGACATCGTTGTACGCCGGGGAAGTTGTCGACGAGTCCGATCTTCCTGCGCGCTTTATGGCCTACAGCAGTTGCTTTCGACGTGAAGCAGGCTCTGCGGGACGTGACACGCGCGGGATGTTGCGAGCGCACGAGTTCGACAAGGTGGAAATCCTTGCTCTTGCCACGCAAGAACAAGCCCCAGAGTTGTTATTGGAGTTACGCGATAGAGCAGAAGCGCTCATTGCTGGATTGGGATTGCCGTATCGCATCATTGAAATCTGCACGGGAGACATGGGAATTAGTCACCATCGCAGTTTTGACCTTGAAGTGTATGCACCTGGATGCGATAGTTGGCTTGAAGTCAGCAGTGTCAGTTGGTTCAGCACCTATCAAGCTCGTCGTGGCGATATTCGCTACAAGCGCGCAGGTCAAAAAGGAACAGAGATTGCTCACACATTGAATGGCTCTGCCCTTGCGGTACCGCGAGTGTGGGCGGCGATATGTGAAAACTTCCGCCAACCAGATGGAACCGTTCAGATACCTGAAGTGTTGTGGCCATACATGCGCGGAGCCACAACCATCACGCCGAAGAAATAGTCATAGGACGCGTGATGAAGGACCGTGTGATCAATGCTCTGCACGAGGCATGGTGGCGCGCGATTCCTCTGTATATAGGAATGTCCACAATCGCCATTAGCCAGCCAATGTTGGATTTGTACGGCAAAAACCTGCCAGTGTTCTCGACTGCGAAGGTCAGTCGCTATGAAATTGCCATGTTTGTAGTGATTCTTGTGGCAGTTCCCGTTCTGATTGCAAGTTTCGTCGAGTTTCTTGGTCGACTCATCAATCCACGGTCTGGTCTGTGGATTCGCTATGGATTTACAGGCTTATTTGGGGTGTTCTTTTTTCTGACGATGTTTCGCCAGATAGGTATCAACAACATCATCATTGTTTTTGGAGTGACCCTTGCCGCAGCCTCGGGAATTGTGTGGCTTGTGGTGAACAAGTCTTGGGCAAAAACGTTCGTGTCGTATCTTGCAATTGCAGCACCTCTTGTCGTGGGAATTTTTGTGCTCAACACACAAGAAATTCTGTTCCCAGGAAATTTGCCCATCGCATCAATTGATAGTGATGCAACAGCGGATCTGAACAAGCCACCCATTGTTCTGGTGGTGATGGATGAAGCTCCGCTCTATGCACTTTTGAATTCCGAGGGATCAATCAATAGAGAACGGTTTCCCAATTTGGCACAATTGGCGACCGAAGCAACATGGCATCGCAATGCGACAGCAGCGAGCAATTGGACCGCACAAGCAGTTCCGGCAATTCTCACATCTCAGTTGCCAGAAAAAGGAGACCTGCCGATTGCATCGCAGCACCCAGAAAATATTTTCACTGCACTCGCGAGTCACTATCCACTAAATGTGTATGAGCCGATCACGTCATTGTGTCCGACAAATTTATGTAAGTCGTTTGTCCCTGTCGGGGAACGATGGAACACCGCGCGCTTTCGTGGTTTCCTTAGAGACGCTTTAGTCGTTTTTGGTCATCGCATTCTTCCCGAGTCGCTTCGCGACAACCTGCCAACAATTGACGAAGGCTGGGGTGGCTTTGCCGGGGAGAACACTGAAGCCCCTGGTGACAACGAAGAAGAGCGCATGAGTCTTCTGCGGGCGTATGGAGTATTGGGACCCACATACCAAACAAATATCCTGCGCGACTTGACAAATCGAATGGCAACTGCGACCACACCTGAGGCTTACATTGCGCACCTGCTCGTTCCTCATCGACCATGGCGTTCAACACCGGATGAGCGTGTGTACAGGTTGTACGCACCCGATGTACCACAAGACGTTGTTCCTTCTGATGTTGATCAACGTCGCACGATGTATCAGCGGTACTTGTTACAGATGGCAATGGTGGATACAGCGCTCGGAAAGATGATTGCCGAGATGAAACAGGCAAATACCTGGGATAAATCAATGGTCATCATCACAGCTGACCATGGATTGACTCTCGTGCCCGAAGGGAAAGTTCGTCAAGCAGTATTCGATAGTCCCGAAGTGACA
>JBEDHS010000190.1:0-7297 GCA_041173945.1 Actinomycetota bacterium | reverse complement strand
AAATTGGGGTGTGATTGTCTGGGTACATGGTGGCCCTGTCGATCAATGGCAAGTCACATTTCGTCCAAAGTTTTCCTATTGGTTGTCGCGGGGATGGTCAATTGCCGTTGTCGATCATCGCGGGACAACGGGCTACGGACGCAAGTTTCAACAACAACTCGAAGGACATTGGGGTCACTACGACGCTGACGACACTGTCGCGGTGACGCGTCAAGTGCAACGCGCTTTTGGTTTTCGCCCCGAGCGAACCGTGTTGATGGGTTCGAGTGCGGGTGGCTTGAGCGTGTTGAACGCACTTGGTCAGTCGCAAACATTGGCAGCTGGCGCAGTGCTCAGTTTTCCTGTTGTTGACCTTGGGGACCTGATGCGTGGCTCTGACCCTTTTGAGACTCATTACATGCCCCGATTGCTGGGCGCTGAATCTCCCGAGTCGCCGGTGCTGCGGCAACGCTCGCCAATTTCACGAGCACATGTGATTGCGGGCACACCCATTCTGATCTTTCATGGCGACCGGGATGAATCGGTGCCATTGTCCCATTCAGAACAGCTTCGCGATGTCGTCAATGCGGCTGGTGGCGCGGTGCGCCTCGAGGTGATGAGTGGGGAGGGACATGGCTTTAAAGATCCTCTGCACATCATTCGCGAGTATTCCCTCACGGAGGAATTTCTCGCCGAGTTGATGCCCTAAGGGGTCGATAGCGTCGCATTCATGTTGTTGGCAGAGCTCGAGATTTTCCACTCTCGTCCCATTGCGCCAACACGACGTATCTCATTGGGGCATATGTATCTCCCGATGGATCCCGCACCCGGATTTGGCGGTGTGTTGCTCGGAGCCATCTTGGCTGTTCATATTCGCGATGTCGACGAAGACTTGCATGTCGACATCCAACGATTGTTGACAGAGATTGAGCGAGGAACACGCGTTGTTCAGCCACGCCTCCGTCATCGATACCAAGTCGATCGTCATGGTTTGTCCTACAGCACACATCGCCTAATAGGTGCAGGGGACACAATCGAATTTGAGTTAACCAATCACGGCACGCCTCTTCAACAAGTCCTTGGTGCGATCTATGCATTGGAACGACTCGACGATCACTTGCGTCGACACATGATGCCGATTATGCGACGTGCTTTTACATGGCGAGGCCCAATGGGTCCATCATTTGTGTCGTATCTCGCAGGCTCGGGAACATCATCGGTGTCGGCGTTGGCTGATCCTCGTGCGTGGGCACTCGACATATTGGGTTTCCCCGGTGGAACAATCACAGTGTCGAAGCGCGAAATTATGACGCGGTATCGCGAGAGTTTGCGTAAAGCTCACCCCGACCATGGCGGTGATGAGCGACACGCCAGCAAAGCAATCAACGACATCTCTGAAGCGCGTCGGGTGTTGTTGGAGACATTGTGACGAACATTGCCGGGGCGGTGTTCTTCCCAGGCGCCGGCTCATCGTCAACACACTCGTCACTGGTCGCATTGCGCGATGAATTGTCACCGTTGCCGGTTGCATTGTGTGATTTTCCCTATCGACGAGCAGGAAAACGTTTTCCCGATAAAGCACCAGTGTTGGTGGACAGTGTGCGTGAACAGGTACGCGACTTCGCAGCGACATTGGGAGTTGAGACGTCGTCTTTAGTCATCGGTGGGCGTTCGATGGGTGGACGAATGTGTTCAATGGCAGTCACCGATCCACAAGACCCACTCGACGTTGCAGGTGTGGTGTTGATTTCCTATCCGCTTCATCCACCCGGGAAACCGGAAAAACGCCGAACTGAACATTTGCCCTTGTTGACAACACCCACACTGTGTGTGAGTGGAACCAAAGATAACTTCGGCACACCCACCGAACTTGAAGAGGCGTTCGCTGCGACACAAACAAAAGTGACGTGGCACTGGATCGAAAATGGCCGACACGAACTGGCGCGACGCGACAGCGAGGTGGCTGTTGTTATTCGTGAATGGATTGACGAGTTGTCACAGATGATGCCTCGGTGATCTCTTCAAGACTGAGGTGGGCGGTTTCCGGATAGCGAAACCAGACAATCGCAGACGCAATCACCGGTCCGAGAACAAGCCACATCATCACGCGGCCGTAGGGCACATCGTTGTCCAAAATAAAACCGCCACCGATCAGCCCGATACTTCCACCAATCAGTGCAGACGCCATGATGATGCCACCTGCCATGCTGCGCACGCTGGTGGGGAACAACTCTCCGCGATACACCGCCATCGCCGGGTACGACAATCCAAACGCGATCCCTCCTGCGATTGCACTTGTCCACATCGCAACTCCTGAGGTGAGAAATGATGTGGCCATCAGCACTGCGCCAAGGGGAACCATCGTGGCGCCAAGCATGCGGCGACCTTTTTCATCTGCAAGACGTCCTCCCACAATGAGCCCTATTGATGCAGGTGATGAGGTGACGATGGTGAACGCGGCAATTAACGATGCGGAATATCCGCGATCTTCTTTGAGGTATCTGTTCTGAAAAATTGAGACAGTGGCGATGAAAAGATTCGTGAGAAAGACCACCGAACAAATGCGTCCCAAATTTTTTCGCAGGAGAGCGCGAGCATTCACGTGCGTGTCGGCTGCAAGATGTTCGCGGGGTACGAAACGTTGTGATTCGGGAAGATATTTGGTGACAACAGCTGCTGTGATAGTCCAGATGAGAGTGACGAGATAGACGTATCTCCACGAGGAAGTGGAGATGTCGGCGAGGGGGAGAGATGCAACGGCAATGCCAGCCCCCAGACCACTGAGAACTGCAAGAAATCCGGTGGCATATGCACGAGCGTTCTTTGGCATCTCTTCAATTGCGACGACTGCGATCAATATGTCGAGTGTTAATCCGAGCGGGCGCCCAACGGTTTGCGTGGCAACCAGAAATTCAAAAGACGGCGCGAATGCACCAAGTGCAGAAATGATTGGCGCTGCCCAGGCGGTGATCACAATTAATGGTCGACGACCACGACGATCAGCCAGTGCCACAAGTGGCAAACTGAGCACGATTCCCCAACGCACAATCGCTGCACCAATTCCTTGTCCAGATCGACCGATGTCGAATTCGTCTGCGGCATAGGCGACTGTTTGGGTGAACAACGTGTTGACATATGCCGACGACATCGAGGCCAGCGCCATCAACAACAAAATGCGTCGATGGTGAGAGGTCAGCGCTTCGGCAGGCACGACAAGACGGCGAATACGAGCCCCCGCGGGGTCTTTGACGCCAGTTTCGCCGTTCATGGTCACCGCGGGAGCATACTGATAGACGTGCCTTTTGACCCGCGGACTTCCCAAGACGTGATTGTTGCGTCACACAGCGGACCGCTGTCGGGAACAGTGGTGGTGCCGGGGGCAAAAAATTCGGTTCTCAAATTAATGGCGGCAACGTTATTGGCCGATGGTGTGTATCGATTCACCAATGTTCCAGTCATCGACGACGTTGAATACATGGCAGATCTTTTGACTGCACTTGGATTACGCATCACCACATCTGATGCACCGGCCAATGAAGTGGGACAGCATCTAGAAATTGTGAACACAGGTGCGATTCGCCCTGTTGCACCCTTTGAGTTGGCCGATCGAATTCGTGCATCGGTGAATGTTGTGGGACCACTACTTGGTCGATTTGGCGAGATAGATATTGCACTGCCAGGTGGTGACGATTTCGGTGGACGACCAATTGACATGCACCTTCGTGGATTAGAAGCGATGGGCGCGGTGTTTGATGTGACACAAGAAGGAATCGTCGGACGTTGCGCGCGGCTGCACGGCGCCGACATCGAATTTGATTTCCCAAGCGTTGGTGCAACGGAAAACATTGTGATGGCAGCCGTTGTTGCAGAAGGGACAACGACACTGCGCAATGCCGCTCGCGAGCCGGAAATTGTCGACTTGTGCGAGATGTTGAAAAAGATGGGCTGTCGTATCGAAGGTGTGTCCACCTCAACGTTGGTAATTCACGGAGTCGAGGCCTCGTCTTTGCAAGCAGTGTCTCATTCGGTTGTTACCGATCGTGTGCAGGCCGCGACATATATTGCAGCTGTGGGGATGTGCGGTGGCACGGTCCGGGTCGAGCGTGCGGTAGCCGAACACATGGGAATGATGTTGTCGCGATTTGCCGACATGGGCATCAAATTTCAGATCGACCCCGACGGCATCACCGCCACCGCACCAGATCGCTTGACATCACTTGATGTTGCAACGTTGCCGTATCCCGGTGTCGCCACGGACTACAAACCGTTAATTGTGGCGATGTTGTCGGTCGCCGACGGCGTAGGAATTGTGACGGAAAATCTGTATCCCGGACGATTCCGATATGTAGAAGAGTTACGCAAACTGGGTGCAGATATCACCATCGATGGTCATCATGCCGTTGTCCGCGGAGTAGATCATCTTCGTGGAGCAAATGTTGTTGCCCCCGATATTCGCGCCGGTGCTGCACTTGTGGTGGCAGGACTCGCCGCCCAGGGAATCACCGAGATTGGTGATGTCTTTCATATCGATCGTGGATATGACGACATTGTGGGTCGACTTGCAGGGCTGGGTGCCTCAATTACTCGGATTCGTCCAGAGAATTAGTGGGCTGTCCGCCAAGTTTTTTGGCACGGCTGTTGGCCAAGCGAAGAAGAGCAAAGATCAGCGCGATCGGGACGGCTACGTAGAGAAACTCGTCCCACCCGCCTTGGTGGGCGAACATGTTCTCATCGTAGGCGTGGAGGTGCCTTCGGTGGGTATCGTTCAAGGGGAGTTGGAGGTCACAGATGTCTATGCGTCAGCAAGTCGAAGAGACAATTGAAGTCATCAGGCCCGCCCTGCAGGCCGACGGCGGAGACATCATTTTGCGCGAAGTCGATGAATCGACAGGAGTGGTCACGGTCACATTGACTGGCGCCTGCACCACCTGTCCTGCATCTGATCAAACCTTGAAGGCCGGTATCGAGCGGATTATGAGAGACCGTATCGATGGTGTGACAGAGGTTGTGCAGGTCGCCTAAGTGAGCCGCCGAAATCTCAGTCCCAGCGAATTATTTGATGCAGCATGCGCGGGAGACCGTGCGGCGCTCGCCCGCGTGCTGTCACTGTTGGAACGCGGCGATTCTGTTGCACGCGAAGTGGGACGCCTTGCTTATCAGCGCGGAGGAGTGGGTTACACCGTGGGAATCACCGGTGCTCCCGGTGCGGGTAAAAGCACACTCACAAGTGCCCTCATTCGGCATCTTCGCCAGATGGATCTCGAGATTGCCGTTCTCGCAATCGACCCGTCGTCACCATTCACCGGTGGTGCGATTTTGGGTGACCGTGTGCGCATGCAAGACCACGCCACAGATCCTGGTGTGTTTATTCGTTCGATGGCAACGCGCGGACACTTAGGTGGGTTGTCGTTGTCAACACCAGAAGCGATTCGCATGTTGGATGCGGTGGGTCGCGAGTGGATCTTGGTGGAAACCGTTGGTGTTGGCCAAGTGGAAGTCGAAATTGCTGGCAAGGCCGATACG
Organism: Actinomycetota bacterium; assembly: GCA_041173945.1. Classification (GTDB taxonomy): domain Bacteria; phylum Actinomycetota; class Acidimicrobiia; order Acidimicrobiales; family Ilumatobacteraceae; genus UBA2093. Next base: position 1,795 of record JBEDHS010000190.1, on the reverse strand, counting down.
ACCGTTGTGGTGTTGAATCCTGGTTGGGGAGACTCGGTGCAGGCCAACAAGGCAGGCCTGATGGAAATCGCCGACGTGTTCGTCATCAATAAAGCAGATCGCAAAGGCGTTGAAGAAACGCGACGTGATGTGGAACAGATGCTCGAGTTGAGCGATTTGGATCACGATGCGTGGCGTCCGCCAATTATCGCAACCGTCGGAAACACCGGCGAGGGTGTACCCGCATTGTGGGATGCAATTTTTGAACATCGACAGACCATCGAATCAAGTGGCGAGTTGTTGAAGCGTCGTCAATTCAGATTGCGAGAAGAGTTGCGCGAAATCATTGCACGCCGATTGGAGCAACGCGCACGTGAAATCTGCACGGGTGATCGCTGGGAGACATTGCAACAAGATGTTCTTGATCGACGGATCGACCCTTGGTCGGCAGCCGATGAGATGTTAAAGGGAGTGGGGGCATAACCATGACAGACAACTATCTGGTTCTTGTGGAGAGACGAGATTCTGGTGCTGCTGTCATCACCTTAAATTCACCGAAGGTGAATGCATTGTCGACTGCGCTTCTCGGTCAACTCTCAGACATCGCAGACGAACTCACAGCGAATCCTGCTGGTGCTGTGGTCATTACTGGTGGCGACAGAATTTTCGCTGCTGGCGCAGACATCTCTGAGTTTGGTGGCCCAAGTGAAGCGCGAACGATCGGTGCGACTTTTCACAAAGCCTTGAACGCAGTTGATCAGTTGCCGTGTTTCAGCATTGCAGCGGTTAGTGGTTTCGCCTTGGGGGGTGGATGCGAGTTGGCTTTGTCGTGCGACTATCGCATCGCCTCAACAAAAGCAGTTTTTGGTCAGCCTGAAATTCTGTTGGGAATCATCCCTGGTGGCGGAGGCACCCAACGCCTTCCACGTCTCATTGGTGTGGGGCGTGCAAAAGAGATGATGGTGACAGGTCGACAAGTAAAAGCCGATGAAGCGTTACGACTTGGTTTGGCAGATGAGATTGTTGAGCCCGATGCGTTGATGACACGTGCTCTGGAATTGGCAGACGCGATTGCCTCGGGTGCATCTGTGGCTGCGAAAATTATCTCGCGCGTCGTTGATGCGGGTATGCAGACCAACCTGACAACTGCACTTGGATACGAATTGGATGCATTTGAAGAGGTGTTTCACACTGACGACAGTCGTATCGGTGTGAAGAGTTTTCTTGAAAACGGACCAGGCAAAGCGAATTTCACTGGGAAATAATTTTTTGTGAATGTGTTTCGTGCGCCTGATGCGCGACGGTTTGTTTCGGCATCGTTGGTGATTGGTGTTGCATTTATTGCTTTCGGCGCATCCTTTGGAGTTTTGGCGGTGTCGGCGGGTGCGACTGTCGCACAAGCAACAGCGATGTCTTTGTTGGTGTTCACGGGTGCATCGCAGATGTCGGCAGTCTCGGTGATTGCAGCCGGTGGAAGCCCCGCCAGTGCATTTGGTGGAGCTGTGCTGTTGGCAGGGCGTAACGCGGTGTACGGATTGGCGCTTGCGCCCGTGTTGCGCGGACATTCCAGACTTGCTCAGTGGTTCGGGGCCCAATGGGTGATTGATGAGACCACGGCCATGGTGACTGCGGAAAAATCACCCGAACAAAGGCGGATTGCTTTTTGGATTTCCGGTTCGATTCTGTACTCCAGCTGGTGTGCGGGAACTTTTCTTGGTGCACTTATCGGGACAAACATCGATCCGAATGATTTTGGACTTGATGCGGCGTTTCCGGTGTTGTTCATCGCAATGTTGGCGCCTCATGTCCGCACCCC
>JBEDHS010000189.1:0-3033 GCA_041173945.1 Actinomycetota bacterium | reverse complement strand
TGTTGACACCGTGGGCGAGGAAGTTAACGCCTGGCTGTTGCCTGCACTGCCGTATACGAAATCAAATGAACACGCCTGGTCGGCTGGAACAATGTGGTTGTCGGCCACCACGTTGATGTCGGTGCTCGATGACATCGGTCGCAGTATTGCCTCTACACAAGCCAAGCGGGTGCTGTTCATCAACGGACACGGGGGCAATAGTGCACTGGTGCAAGTGATGAACAGAGAATTGCGCCTCAAGTACGGATTGCAAACTTTTCTCGCACATCCGCACATGCCTGCCGATCAAGGGGGATCGTCGGCGGCTTCGGAGTTAGGCATGGGAATTCACGGTGGTATGGACGAAACCTCGGTGATGTTGCATCTGCGTCCTGAACTTGTCGATATGTCGCTTGCCGTTCGTCGTGTGCCAGAAAAACTTGCAGACAACGATCATGTGCGTTTCGGCGGCAAGGTCGCCTTTGGTTGGTTATCAAATGATTTCTTCCCTGATGGCCATATTGGTGATCCAACGGGGGCGACCGCAGAAATTGGCAAGAAGATGTTTGACTCTGCAGTTGCCGGTCTCTGCGAAGCGATGCGTGAAATCAGCCGATTCGACTTCGGTCGCTAATTTTTCGCGGAATCGTTGTTTAGCGCTTTGGCATAGTCGCTTAGTGCGACAATTCGTCCGTTCTTGATGACAATTCGGTCGGCAGGACCCATGGCAATTGCTTCACGAATGTTGGCTGCGCGCACCGCCACTAAATCGGCGCGATGACCCACTTCTAGATGGTTCTGGGTTCCATGGACAACAGTCGAAGCATTGTGTGTGACCATGTCAAAGGCGTGTGCAGTCGTCTGGTGTGCTGCCATCACCAGAAGTGATGCCGTCTCTAATGGGTCGATTCGGCCAACGGGATTGAACGGATCTTGGACGTTGTCGGCGCCTGCGGCTACCAACACTCCTGCTTGTCGCAATATGTCCACTGGAGCGATCGCTCGTGCCTTGTGCGTCGAATTGTCTCGCGATTGAAGAAACAAATTGGTCTGGGGGAGAACTGTGACACTGATATTGGCTTCGGCGACCTTGTCTGCAATCCTGCGTGCGTCCTCAGGGGTGTGAACCGATAGCGATACGCAGTGGCTTGCATTGATTGCAATCGAGGGTTTTCTCTCTAGCGCGAGCGATGCCACATGCAAAAGATCCTGAGATGAGGGGCGAAGATTTTCATCAGCATGGAGATCGAGAGGGAGATTGTGCTCTTCGGCGAGAGTGAGAAGGAATGCGACTGCACCGATGGGGTCGTCATCGAGGTGCGGGCAACCGCCAACCACTTCTGCGCCTGCTGCAATCGCGTCGCGCGCCAGGGCATGTCGTTGTTCTGAACCAGGTCCGGTTAGTGGCCACTCCAACAACATCGCGACCTGAATGTCAATGAATGAGGCACATCGACGTTTCGTCTCTAGAAGCGCCAGTAGAGGAGCAAGTCCACCTGTCAATGTGACATCGGCATGGGTGCGCACTGAGGTCACACCGTTTCGAGACAATGTGACAGCAGCACGTGTTGCACGTTCCACAATGTCGTCAAAGGTGATCGTTGAACGAATCGCTTCAAGACCCACGATGGCACCCATCAGATCACCTTCAGGGTTATGCACGCGATCCGCCAAGAATGCTTTGTCGAGGTGTGCATGAGGCTCAACGAGCCCGGACGACACTATGTAGGCGTTCATTTCGAGAACGGATGCATCATTGGTGTGTGTTGAGCCTGCCTGGTCTATTGCGCTGATAAGACCTGTATCTGAGTTAACAGTGATGTCGACAACGTCGCCCGTGGGCGTTGTTGCCGACTGTAAGCGCAACAGCTGAGTCACAGATTTAAATCAGTGGCTGCAAGTTCGGAAGCGGACGACGTTCCAATTTTTCGCCAAGTTTTGGCATCACTTCTTCTGCCACCAAATGCATCTGTTCGTTCATTTCTTCACGAGTGACGCCAGGGAAGTCAAAGAAAATACACAAGTGCTTCAAATCCAACAGATCGCGCCAGAACCCGATGTTGTCGACGACATCGTCGACAGATCCGATCGCCATGATTTTCTGATTGACGGAATCTTCGACAGTGGGACAGAAGTTGAACGGAACTTTTGAACCATCGGGATTGCGATAGCTGGAAAAACGACCATACGGCGACAAGAACCGAGCGAACTCGTCATGACCGGGTGCACCCTTCTTCATCGCTTGTTCGCGGGTCTTTCCGACATGGATATTGAGAACCAAACAACGGTCCTGACCCGGTGCAACGGGGTCACCCATTTCCTCACGGATTGCTGCGTAACGATCCCACTTATCTTTCTGACTGTCGGCGTTCTGCAACCAATAGACAGCCTTGTGGCCTGCTCGTGGCACGTATTCAATCGTCTCAGGTGATGTCACTGGTTGGTAAACATCGACATGGCGTTCGGGGCGAGGAATCAATGTGAGGTCGTCGACGTATTTGCCGCGGTCGGGAATCTCATCAGGGGGGAAAACGAACTGCTTGCCGCGATAACTAAAGCGTTCATTGGTCCACGCCAATTTGATGACTTCCATTGACTCTTCGAATGTCTGACGATTGATGCGGTCGTGTTCAGCGGACATCGAGTTGTCGCCCGAGGCGACCACTGTGCCAAGGCTCCACGCCTCACGGGGTACGGTGCCGCGCCCCACGCCAAATTCCATGCGACCTCCGGTAATCAAATCGGCGAGCGCGAAGTCTTCTGCGAGACGAAGTGGATGCCACTGAGGAACAACGTTGAACATCTGACCCAAGCGGAGGTTCTTGGTCTGCATTGCGAGGTGTTGTCCGAACAAAATCAGGTTGGGTAGTACCTCATAACCTTCGAACTGAAAATGGTGTTCGGTGAGCCACATGGTGTCGTACCCGAGTGCATCAGCAGTGCGTGACCACTCCACAAGATTGCGGTAGCACTCAATGACTGCATCGTTTCCATATCGACGCATCGTGGGATCGATGTTCGGGTCGCCAGCATCTGGCATCGGAACTGTGCAGA
>JBEDHS010000188.1:0-4315 GCA_041173945.1 Actinomycetota bacterium | reverse complement strand
GCCCGCGCCGAATTAGAGGCCGAGGGTTCACCGTTTGCCGTAACAACCATCGATGTTCGTGGGGTACCCACGAAAGCCTTCGTGAACGCTCCGCCACATATGAGGATGCTGTGGGAGATGTCGGCGGCCCACGGTGACAAGGATTATTTGGTCTATGAGGACGAGCGATACAGCTACGCCGACGTGCATGCCCACGTTCGCAAGTTGGCGGCTTATCTGACAGAACGCGGAATTGGTCGAGGTGATCGTGTTGCGATTTCCATGCGTAACTATCCCGAGTGGGTCGTTAGCTATTGGGCAACCGTGTCACTTGGTGCAGCTGTTGTCGGAATGAATGCATGGTGGACGCCAGCAGAGATGGAATATGCATTGAACGACAGTCAGCCAGGCGTCTTCATTGCAGACGACGAACGTCTCGAGCGATTTGAACAGATAGATAATGCACCTTCTCTCCACGTGATTTCTGTTCGCAGCGACCGTCGTATTGGTGATGGGGTTTCTTGGACAGATGTGCTCGCGATGAGCGACCCTGGCACGTTGCCTACCGTTGAGATTGACCCAGATGACGACGCAACAATTTTCTACACATCGGGCACAACCGGTTTTCCGAAAGGTGCACAGCTCACAAATCGTGGCTCAGTGAACAACATCTTGAATATTGCGGCAATGACAACTGCAGCTGCAGTGGCGGAACAAAAAGCAATCGCTGCCGGTGATGCTGAACCATCACCGACACCTGCAGTTGACGTACCGCCTGCACTGATGGCACCTACGCCGTTGTTTCACGTGACTGCATGTAACTGCATCATGCACCCAGCAACATTGACGGGTGCCAAGTTGGTGTTGATGTACAAATGGGATCCGGGTCGCGCACTCGAACTGATTGAACGCGAGAAGGTCACGACATTTTCTGGGGTGCCCACGATGAGTCGTGAATTATTGATGCATCCTGATTGGAAAACACGTGACACCTCCACATTGCAGGGGATGGGTGGCGGTGGTGCTGCATTGCAACCTGACTTGGTGCACAAGATTGCAGACGCCCTCGAAGGTGGTCAACCTTCAACTGGCTATGGCATGACCGAGACTCATGGAATTATTACTGCGAATTCGTCGCGTTGGTTCATTGCCAAACCAGAGTCGTGCGGACCGTTGGTGCCCACATTGGAGGGAAAGTTGGTGGATGAAAACGGGAACGATCTTCCTCGTGATCCGAACACCATTGGCGTGCTGTGCGTGCGCGGAGCAATCACCATCAAGGGTTATCTCAATCGACCAGAAGCCAATGCAGAGACAATCAAGGACGGTTGGCTCAACACCGGCGACATTGCACGTATCGACGAAGACGGCTTTGTCTACATCGTGGACCGCGCCAAAGACATGGTGATCCGCGGTGGAGAAAACGTGTATTGCAGCGAAGTGGAAATTGCCATCTACAAACACGATGCCATAGCTGAAGCTGCGGTCTTTGGTATCCCTGATGAACGCCTCGGCGAAGAAGTCGCAGCTGTCGTTGTTGTGAAACCTGGGGCGTCACTCACCGAAGCCGAGTTGGTCACCCATTTGTCGGGCTCGCTTGCCAAACACAAGATTCCGTCAAAGATTTGGTTCCGTAACGAACCGATTCCGGTGAACGCTAACGGAAAGTTCTTGAAGCGCGAACTGCGTAAAGAACTGATCGGCGAATAAAACCAACACAAATCAGGTGTGACTGAATGTCGCACTGGTTTTGTTTGCGTAGCGCACTAATGCCAGCATGACGGGTACTTCAACCAGAACGCCGACAACGGTTGCAAGTGCTGCACCATGTTCAAGACCAAATAACGCGATGGCAGCCGCTACGGACAGTTCAAAAAAATTACTGGCTCCGATGAGTGCACCTGGAGCTGCGACCGAATGGCGAATCTTGCAGGTTCGCATCACCTTGTACGTCAGGAAGAAGATGAAGAAGGTCTGCACCGTCAGCGGAATTGCGATGAGTGCAATGTGTCCAGGATTATCAAGAATGACATCTCCCTGAAATGCAAAGAGCAAAACGAGAGTTGAGATTAATCCGGCAGGAGTGACCGATTGAATTTTCTTGAGAAAAACTGAATCAAACCATTGGGCACCACGCGAACGAAGAAGTGCACGACAAATCGCATATCCACCTGCAAGTGGAACAACGATGTATAAAAACACTGACAATGCGACTGTGTCCCACGGAACGGTGACATCGGAAATACCAAGCAAGAGAACAACAATTGGTGCAAAGGCCACCAACATGATGAGATCATTCACCGAGACTTGAACGAGTGTGTATGCCGGATCGCCTTTGGTGAGCAGGCTCCAGACAAACACCATGGCGGTACACGGTGCGGCACCAAGCAAAATCGCGCCCGAGAGATACTCGCGGGCGAGAGATTCGTCAATGAGTGGGGCGAACACAACAATCAGAAAAAACCATGCAATAACAAACATCGAGAATGGTTTGATCAGCCAGTTGACCGCAGTGGTGATCAAAAGCCCTAGAGGTTCTTTGCGAACATTGACAATTGACCCAAAGTCAATTTGCGCCATCATTGGGAAAATCATCACCCATATGAGAAGTGCAACCGGTATCGACACACTGGCGTATTCGAATTCGGACAACGTCTCTGGGATGGATGGGGCAACTTGACCAACGATGACGCCAATAACAATTGCAAGTGAGACCCAAGCCGTTAAATAACGGTTGAACACTCCAAGGCTATGTGAGGAATCGTGAAATTGAGTCATTTTCTAATGATCTCAACTTAACCGCATCTTAGAAGTGAAATTTGGTAATCGACTGATGAACAATTACCAATAATTTACCCAATACTCCCAGAGTAATTATCGCGCACGACAAGAGCGACAACTTGCTCTGAGGTCTCAGACGTGAATATCCCGTCTTGGCTCAGTCCCTCTGGGTCGTATGTCGCGACGAGAGTCCAGTCATCCGAGAATTCGAGAATTGTGGATATCTGTTTTCCACGTACGACAGCGAGAGTAAGTGGGGTGTTTGGGTTATTCACCCGATGTTTACCCCACATTCTTTCACGGTGTAATCCAACATCGTCGAAGAGGGGTTCTACAAACAAGGACTTGCCGGCTATTTCAAGCTCCATAGACACTCCGAATCCAATTCCCGCAAAAGGTTCTGTGTGCAACACGCCGACACGATTCTCATCCTTCAGAAATTCAATTGCTTGACGAGAGAGTTGCTCAGTAGCTCGCATCTCAAATAAATGTCGAGGTTGTTGTTCGAGCATGCCGAGTGAAGTGAGGATGATTGCACAAATGGGTACCACGGTGATAAACGGCTGATAAAGAGATTTGACTCGAATTTCTCTGGGGATGTGCGCAACCAAAATCAGTGTTATTAAGAACCAAAACAGCATCGTAATTGGTGTAACCCATGCAAATAGATATGGAAATGATGGCAACGTTGAGAGAGAAATTGTTGTTATTGATACGAGGATCATGAGAATCAGAACAAAGAAAGGCGTGAATAACTCTGATCTTTTTCGATAGAGGGAAACCATGATTGCTATTGAGGCACTGAGAAGAAAAAAGATCCAGATAGATGAGAATGTTTTTGCATTAAGGGTGGTTGAATCCATGTCCCGAGCACCGTTCCAAGCTGCATGAGGAAGGAACTGATGACTCATAGTTTTAATAGCGTTCATCATTCCGACTCTTTCTGAAGACGGTTCACTGTCGGAAGTGAAAAAGCGAAAGAGTTGAGAGAGATTTCGGGTTCCCTGCAGTTGGTCGATAATCGGAGGAATACACAAGATGAATGCACCTATCAGGCCTACTAAGTTGTGTACTACATGCTTGAGTTTCAGAATTTTTGTTTTGAAATGTGAGATGTTCTGGAATGAGATCAGGGCAACGAGAGCCACAGTAGGTGCGACATACCCCACGTGAAACTGAATGAGTAAAACTGCAATTTGCAATGCGAGGGCTATGGACCACGATCTATCTGCCGATGTCATCGCGACAACACATAGAAGAAGGAACAGCGTTAGTCCAATTGTTGGATTCCAGATCGTCCATATCCCTTCACGATGATGAAATATAAATACGGATGCAAACAGTGCAAACAGCAAACCACTGAGCCTTCCAAATTTTCTCGTGATTAGTACAAAAGAAATAGTTAGTGGAGTCCACTTGAGCACCAGTGCAAAAAGCGTGACTCCAAGTGATGGATTAAAAAAATATTTAGCTGGGACGAAGAGCAGAAAGGAAAGCGCGGGCCCTGGATGTGCCCATCCGTAGCGACTGAAGGCACCAAGAAGGGGTGTGTGCT
>JBEDHS010000187.1:0-10407 GCA_041173945.1 Actinomycetota bacterium | reverse complement strand
TGGCCCAGATCGTTGAAGAGCGCGATGCCAATGGACCATATGAATCCTTTCATGACTTCGCTCGACGTGCTCCCGAACAAGCGCTGAACAAACGCGCCGTAGAGTCACTGATTAAGGCCGGCGCATTTGATTCGCTCAATCACCCTCGTCGTGGATTGTTGATGTGTTTTGAATCAATTGTTGATGACGCAATCACCACTCGTCGCGAGGAAGAAAAAGGAGTGATGTCTCTCTTCGGTGAATTGTCCGAAGAGGAATCCGGGGGTTGGTCATCGGAAATTACTATCCCCGATGTTCAATTCAGTAAGACAGATCAACTACGCCACGAAAAAGAAATGCTTGGTCTATACATTTCGGATCATCCTTTGCGCGGAATCGAACACGCCCTACGTCGACTTACGACTCACTCGATTAGGGATCTTGAAAACCTCGAACCAGGAATGGTGACAATCGGTGGCGTGATGTCGGGGTTGAATCGTCGCTTCACAAAGCGCGGGGATCAGATGGCCACTTTCACACTTGAAGATATTGATGCGTCAATTGAGGTGACAGTGTTTGCCAAGGTCCTTGCCGAATTCGGTCACCTTCTCGATAACGACCAAATAGTGACAGTGTCTGGGCGTCTCAATAAACGTGATGATGCTCCCGCGAGCTTTTCAGCACAAAAGATTGTGGTGCCACAAAATCTTCACAACAAGATTCCTGAAATTCTCATCTCTCTTCCCGCTGGATTTTCATCAGACAAACTTGATTCGTTGAAGGGAATCATTTCTGAATTTCCCGGTGCGTCACCATGCAAAGTTCAATTAGCGGGCGGGAAAGTGTTCGATCTCGGTCCGACTGCACTTGTTGATTTTGAAAAAGCAGTCGCACCACTGCGTCTGACATTCGGCTCAAATGCCGTGAAAATCGTGTAAATCCGTCTCAGTTAGGCGGTAATCACTTCAAAATGGCAGAATAGAAAGCGTTGATGGCGACCAGTTCGCCCTGCCCATACGGAGTAACCCATCTCAATGTCATTGGAAGTCACGACACAGGACTGCAGCGCACTTTCCGAGACCCAGATCGAAGAGATGTTGGGAATCGAAGGTGCTTTTGGTCTCAAGGATTTCGAAAAGGCCGCCCAAGATTGGGTGCTATGCACATTGGCGCGAGTCGATGGCAAGTTGCATGGGGTCACGTTCTCCACTTTGGAGCGAATCGGCGGCACTCCGTGTGTCTTGATCGGTCTGATGACCATCAAGCGAACCACGAAACGTGATTCGATTCTGAAGGGTCTGATGGGCGAGGCATACCACCGCGCTCTCATGGCGTTCCCCGACGAGGACGTTGTCGTGGGATCGCGTTTCGCAACGCCCGACGGCGTTGAAGCATTCAAAGCACTGACTGACATCATTCCTCGTTCTGGTCACAAGGCAGTTGGAGAGGAACGTGCATGGGGTCGACGCCTCGCTCGACGTTTTGGTGTCGATGCGAACTACGACGAACAGTCTTTCGTCGTTGCCAAGGATGGGCAAAGCGGTTTCCTTGATCACATTTCGTCAAAGCCAGAGAAGATATCTCCCGACATTGTGTCGCTGTTCAAAACTGTGAATGCGAAAAAGGGCGGAGTGTTGATTGTTCACGGGTGGACCATGGCAGAAAGCCTGGTCAAACTCGGCGCCTTGTCGTAGCACTGTGGATTTTCGCGAGGTCATTCGCACACGACGAATGACGCGATCGTTTCTTGCGTCTGAGGTGGATTCACGCATTGTGCAGGAATGTGTCGAATTGGCCTCTCGTTCTCCGAGTGCGGGAAAAACTCAAGGCTGGAACCTTCTCATGCTCGAAGGTTCAGACGTCGCACGGTATTGGGATATTGCGCTTCCAGAGGCTCGACGCACCTCGTTTGCATTTCCGGGCTTGTTGCAGGCGCCAATACTTCTTCTGTCGTTAGCTGATCGCCAAGCGTACTTGCAGCGATATTCCGAACCAGACAAAGGTGGGTCACAACTGGGGGCATCGATTGAAGCGTGGCCCGCGCCCTATTGGACGATTGATGCCTCGTTTGCCACGATGACTTTGTTGCTTGCGTTACACGAACGCGGTCTCGGATCGCTTTTTTTCGCACACGCAGAAGAAGAATCCTTGCGCGCCACGTTCAATATTCCAGATCATGTCGAGATCTTGGGTGCGATTGCGGTGGGGTATCCAGATCTCAGTGCAACTCGACGCGGTCGAAGCGCCACGCGTCGGCGACGCTCAAGCAACGAAATTATTCATCGCCAGCGCTGGTAGCGAGCAGCTGGCGAAGCTGTTCGGGTTCTGTCACCGGTAACTGACACACTTTGTTCTGACACACGTATGCGAAACCTTTAGTGCGGTCGCTCCATAACGATGATGAAGTGGGTTGACCCCATGCCAGGACACAATTGGGTCGCCACGCTTCGCTGTATGTAGCCATGAGTGGTCCGTTGTTGCCGGGAATCACCACTTCTGTGACGCCCGTTGCATACAACATGAATGCAGACAGTGCGTGCCCAAAAGCTGATGGCGCAGAGCCACAGACTCGAGCGAGCAAAAGCAGGGTGTCCAGGGCTTTTTCTTCCAGTTCGGTGTTATCCGTCAGTGCAGCGAGTCGCAAAAATGCGATAGCTGCAACCGAGTTTGCAGAGGCTGTTGCATTATCCATCAAATCTTTTTGACGAACGACCAGTTGTTCGCCATCTGCAGCGACAGTGAAAAAACCACCGTTGTCGTCATCCCAATATTTATTAATGAGTTGTTGCGCAGCATCTGTTGCCACATCGAGCCATTGATCGTCAGCAGTCAGTTCGTACATTCGCGTCATCGCATCGACAACGTGGGCCAAATCGTGAGCTAACGCATCGTGACGGGCTGGGGGAGTTGCATCTGCTTGCCAACTGCGTTTCCATGTTCCTCGCGAATCACGCAAATTTCCAACCAGAAAGTGCGCATTTCGTTTTGCAGCAGCAGTCATTACTGGATCATGAAATGCTGAAGCTGCTTCGCACAGGCTCGAGAGCATCATCGCGTTCCATTCAGTAAGCACTTTGTCGTCGAGTCCCGGTCGTATGCGTTGCGCACGGGTCGACAGAAGCGTTCGACGTGCGGCTTCTATATGGTCTGGTCGAATGATGTCGCCACGTTGGGGAATGCGGTTCGGAATATTGCGGCCTTCAAAATTTCCGTCCTCTGTCATGTTCCAATAGGTCAATACTTCTGACGCCAGCTCGCCAAGAATGTCGCGAACCTCATTCGGTGTCCATGTGTAAAAAATTCCCTCGTGGGAGTGCCCAGTTTCATCAAGTGAGTCGGCATCTTCGGCACTAAAGAAACCGCCGTCGTCATGTGTCATATCGGTCAGCACATAGGAAATGATCTCGCGCGCAATTTGTTCATCACGAGGTTCATGCGATATCTGCCAAGCATGCAGGTACACGCGAGTCAAGAGTGCTTGGTCGTACAGCATTTTCTCAAAGTGAGGCACAAGCCATTTCTCGTCCACGCTGTAGCGACAGAACCCTCCGCCCAAGTGGTCATACATTCCGCCAGCAGCCATGGCATCAAGGCTTGTTCGGACAATGTCGAAAAGTTGTTGTTGACCTGTTTGGGTGAAAACACGCATCAGCACATCGAGATTAAAAGTCGACGGAAATTTTGGCGCACCACCAAATCCGCCCCACACCGAGTCAAACGAATTTCCAAGACCATTGATTGCTTGGGTTAACAGTTGATTGGTATCGAAGTTGAGCGCAGGCTCAATATGTGCTGTTCGGCCAATTGCGTCCACCAATGCTTCAACATTTTGTTGAAGTTCGTCGCGCCTATTTCGCCATGCGTCATCAACCGCGTTCATTAGTTGTACAAAGGTCTGGCGGGGGTAGTACGTGCCACCGTAGAAAGGCTCGCCAGTGGGTGTAAGAAACACCGTCATGGGCCAGCCACCTCGTCCGGTGAGTGCTTGAACGGCTTCCATGTAGACCGCGTCGACATCGGGGCGCTCTTCGCGGTCGACCTTCACATTGACAAACAGAGAGTTCATCACCTCTGCAGTGTCGGGGTCTTCAAAACTTTCATGGGCCATGACATGGCACCAATGACATGCTGAATAGCCGACAGATAACAAAATGGGACGCCCAGTTTTCTGTGCTTCGGCGAACGCTTCTGGTCCCCATTGATACCAATCGACAGGGTTGTCTCTGTGCTGACGAAGATATGGAGACGATGCCTCGGCGAGCCGATTAGGCATAAGGCCTATGCTCCCATTGCGTGGTAGCCACCGTCAACGTGAATGACTTCACCGGTCGTGGCAGGAAACCAATCCGAGAACAACGCGAGCACTGTTTTTGCAACTGGTGTTGAATCACTGACATCCCAACCAAGAGGTGCGCGTTCATCCCAGACGTCTTCAAATTTTTTGAATCCTGGTATTGATTTTGCTGCCATCGTTTTGATGGGGCCTGCTGCCACAAGATTGCAGCGAATTCCTCGGGGTCCGAGATCTTTAGCGAGGTATCGGTTTGTTGCTTCAAATGCTGCTTTGGCCACGCCCATCCAGTTGTAGGCCGGCCATGCAACACGATTGTCAAAATCCAGACCGACAATTGTTGATCCTGACGACATCAAGGGAAGGAACGCATCGGCCATTGTTTTCAGCGAGTAGGCAGAAATATGCAACGCAATTGCCACATCGTTCCATTGAGCCGCCAAAAAGTCATCACCCAAACAGACTTCTGGGGCAAAACCAATTGCATGAAGCACGCCGTCGACGCTTCCGAGTGCAGTGCGCACTTGTTCACGAACTGACTCAACATGCTCTGGCACGGTGACATCAAACTCAAATACATCCACCGGGGTGTCTAATTTTCGGGCGGTGCGTTGTGTGAGAGAGAGGGCTCGGCCCGCACCAGTGAGCACAATCTGGGCTCCTTCACGCTGAGCAAGTTGAGCGACTCGGAAGGCAAGTGAGGCATCTGTCAGCACTCCTGTGATCACAATTTTCTTTCCATCGAGAAGACCCATGCTTATGACCGTAGTGCGAGTGGGGTCTGTGTGTAAGGCTCTACAGAATGCGTATAGGAATTCTTGGAGGAACCGGGCCTGCCGGTAGTGCCCTTGGTGCTCGTCTTGCGTCGGTGGGGTACGAGGTTGTGATTGGATCTCGATCGAAATACCGAGCCTTGGAAGCAGTGGACAGCGTCAAAGCAAAATGGTCAGAGCTGAATCTTCCGCTTGAGGCAGGAGACAACGAGGCAGCATCGCGATGTGATGTGGTTGTGTTGGCCACCCCATGGGATGGTGCAGCGACAACTGCTCAAGAACACATTGAACTCCTGAAAGGAAAGGTCGTCATCAGCATGGCCAATGCTTTGGTGCGGGTGGGGCACGAGTTCCAGCCTTTGTTACCTCCACGTGGAAGTGTTGCGGCCCATGTTCAAGCAGCTGTTCCCGAGTGTCGAGTTGTCGCCGCGTTTCATCATTTGCCCGCCAAAGAACTTGGCCATCTTGGTGATCCAATTGATTCTGATGTTTTGATTTGTTCAGATGACGCCGAAGCAACACAAATCGCTATGGATATCACCTCGCACATTCCAGGTTGTCGTCCCCTGGACGCCGGCGAATTATCCAATGCGACTGCGATTGAAGCGTTCACCGCGGTGTTGTTGCAATTGAATGTGAGATACAAGACTCGCGTTGCACCAAAGTTGACTGGTATCAAGAAAGACCCACGCGCCGGAGCGTGATATCGATGACGATGCATTTGTACGACACGGCTCGCCGAGAGGTGGTTCCATTCACTCCCGGTGAGATGGTGTTGATGTACACGTGTGGAATCACTCCCTACGATGCAACGCATCTGGGTCATGCGGCGACATTTTTGGTGTACGACGTTTTGCAGCGTCGCCTGATTGATATGGGACATAGCGTGCGCTGTGTCCGTAACGTCACCGATGTTGATGATCCGTTGTTTGCAAAAGCCAGAGAGTTGGGTGTGCACTATCTCGACTTGGCGGCCGGAGAAGAGGCGCGTTTCAATCGCGACATGGAAGCTCTTAATGCGCTCCCTGTGTACAGCACTCCGCGAGCATCGTCTGCAATTTCGGATATTCGCGGGTTTATCGGCATGGTTCTCGATCGCGGCTTTGCCTACGAAGTCAATGGTTCTGTGTATTTCGATGTCACGAAGTTTCCCACCTTTGGTGAGGTGTCTCACTACAGCACTGAACAGATGATTGATTTTGCGCGCAAGCGTGGAGGCAACGTCGATGATCCTCAGAAACGAAACCCGCTTGATTTCGTGTTGTGGCACCCATCGGCAGACGATGAGCCGGCGTGGGACGCAACGTGGGGAGCCGGCCGACCAGGGTGGCATATCGAATGCTCCGCTCTGGCTCTGCGCGAATTGGGAACCACAATTGATTTACATGGCGGTGGAAGCGATCTGATCTTTCCTCATCACGAATGCGAGCGCGCACAATCAGAGGCTGCGACCGGGGAACTCTTTGTTCGCCACTGGATGCACGTGGCAATGGTGTTCAAAGACGGCGAAAAGATGTCAAAGAGCCTGGGCAATCTCGTCTTCGTCGACAAACTGCGCACCGAATGGGATCCACGTGCGATTCGTCTGGCGGTGATTGAACATCACTACCGCTATGAATGGGAGTGGAGTGAGGATTTGATGCCACGTAACCACGAGCGATTGGTGGCATGGAAGAACTCGGTGGGCGGCAGTGACGGCGGACATCTTCTTGAACAAGTCCGAGCCTGTCTAGACAACGATCTCGATACCCCCGAGGCAATTGCGGTGATGGACACAGCATCTAAAGAGGGCGTTGACGTTAGCCAGGCAGCCTCGTTGCTGGGGGTAGAGCTCGAGGAGCCGATCGCTGCGCGATAGGTGTGGCGCTGCACTTCTGAGAGGTGCGCAACACGATTTTGTTGTCGCCGAGGGGGCTGTTTACGGCTCTCGAAAACACGGCTATTGTTCGCCTCACATGGCACCCGATGACACCGACTTCACAACGGAAATTCCGAGCGAGGAACCTGTTGATATCACGCGTGCCCAAACACGTGCGCGACGTGTTATCAAGCCTTTGTTAGATCGTTTGTGGAATGTCACTATCGAGGGATTCGACAATATTCCCGAGAGTGGACCTGCGATTATTTGTCCGAATCACATCAGTTTTTTTGACTCCGTATTCACGATGGCCTACGTCGGTCGCACGATTAGTTTTGTGGGCAAAGCCGAATACATGGATTCATGGAAAACCAAGCACCTGTTTCCTGCACTTGGAATGATCCCCATTGATCGTTCAGGTGGCAAAAAGAGCGAGTCGGCTTTGATTGCCGCTGAACACATTTTGCGTCGCGGTCAATTGTTCGGCATCTATCCCGAGGGCACTCGCAGCCGCGATGGCATGTTGTACAAAGGGCACACGGGTGCTGCGCGTCTCGCACTCAAAGTGGGATGTCCGATCATTCCCGTCGGCATCGTGGGAACACGAGAGATCCAGCCGCCCGACAAATTTCTTCCCAAGACGCGGCTTCCATGCACTGTGAAGTTTGGACGTCCGATTTATCCCGACAGATATCAGGAGCGCGGTAGCGATCATTTGGTTCTCCGTGAGATGACAGATGAATTGATGTTTGAGATTCGGGAATTGACTGGTCAGGAATATCGCAATGTCTATGCGACGAAACGCGCCGAATCGCTACCTGCTGAACAAGCAACGGTGGGTTGTTCTCACTAACTATGGAAATTGCCCCCGACTGTCACTCGGGTCATCCGTAGAATAAGGAGTCCATGGCTGATATCTCTGTCCTTCTCCCAGACGGTTCTTCGCGTGTTGTGTCCGAGGGCTCAACGTTGTCTGATGTTGCCCTCAGTATCGGCTCTCGCTTAGCCAAAGCGGCAATCGCGGGAACAATCAACGGTGACGAAGTCGACCTGGGTGTACCAGTCACAGATGGTGCGCGAGTCTCAATTATCACGACCAACTCGGATGAAGGACGACATGTCCTGCGACATTCGACGGCGCACGTGTTGGCTCAAGCTGTCGTGCAACTTTTCCCCGGTGCTCAATTCTCGATTGGTCCTGCAATCGAGGATGGTTTCTATTACGACTTCGAATTGCCGAACGGCAATACATTCTCCGATGAAGACCTGGCGTCCATCGAACAAAGAATGCGAGAAATCATTGCCGCAGACCAGCCATTTGTGCGCAGTGAAGTCACAGCAGATCAGGCATTGCAATTGTTTTCTCAACAGAAATATAAATGCGAGATCATCGAACGAGTTCGTGGTGGCATTGCTGATGGCAATGATGCTGGTGAAGTAGGGGACTCAGACACAATCAGCGTGTATCGCAATACCGATGATTTCGTGGACTTGTGTCGCGGTCCTCACGTGCCCTCAACGGCAAAGCTGGGCCACTTTGCACTGATGAAAGTGGCAGGAGCCTATTGGCGTGGCAATGAAAAAGGTCCGATGCTGCAGCGAATCTATGGCACAGCGTGGGAAAGCGACGCAGCCCTCAAAGAACATCTTCATCGTTTAGAAGAAGCTGCAAAGCGCGACCATCGTCGACTCGCCAATGAGCTCGACCTTTTGTCGTTTCCCACTGAGTTGGGTGGCGGGCTCGCGGTGTGGCATCCCAAAGGTGCAATCGTTCGAAAATTAATGGAGGACTACAGCAGACAGCGTCACCAAGATGGTGATTATCAGTTTGTCTACACACCACATCTTGCGAACGCCAAATTGTTCTCGACATCTGGACACCTCGACTTCTACGCAGATGGCATGTATCCGCCGATGGAGATGGATAACGGCACTTACTACATGAAGCCGATGAACTGCCCGATGCATTGTCTGATCTTTGATAGTCGCCAGCGCAGTTATCGAGAACTTCCATTGCGTTTGTTCGAATTAGGCAATGTCTACCGCTACGAACGAGCCGGCACCTTGCATGGTTTGTTGCGCATTCGAGGTTTCACTCAAGACGACAGCCATATCTATTGCACCGAAGAACAAATGGCTGACGAAATTGCATCGCTGCTGGACTTCATTATTTCGGTGTTGAGGCGATTTGGTTTTTCCGATTTTGAGTTCAACTTGTCGACGAGGGACCTAGAGAAATCTGTTGGTCCGGACTACATCTGGGAAAAAGCAACCGAGGCGCTGCGTGAAGCACTCGATCGCCATGGTGTGGATTACAAGATCAAAGAAGGAGATGCCGCCTTCTATGGTCCAAAGATCGACATTGACGTAAAAGATGCAATCGGCCGAAAGTGGCAATTAAGCACCATTCAGTGCGACTTCAACCTTCCTGAACGTTTTGGTCTCGAGTACATCGGGAGCGACGGTGCTCGACATCGACCCATCATGTTGCATCGGGCGTTGTTCGGATCGGTTGAACGTTTCTTTGGTGTGCTTATCGAGCATTACGCAGGAGCGTTCCCCACATGGCTTGCCCCCGAGCAGGTGCGAGTGCTTCCTGTTGCGGCGGCCCACAACGAATACGCCGAAGAAGTGGTGTCGACGCTTCGCAAAGGTGGATACCGCGTAGATCTCGCCTATGCAGATGAGCCACTTGGAAAAAGAATCCGCAATGCAAAGACGGAAAAGATTCCTTATGTCTTGGTGGTGGGCGATGACGATGTCAAGAACAAGACTGTCGGAGTCAATCCCCGCGGTGGAGAAGTTGAGCGCGATGTTTCGGTCGAGAGTTTCATGTCCGCTTTGGCAGCCGATGTTGCAGAGGCAGAGACAAAAGGAATCTGATGACGCTGGACAACATATGGAATGGGTGGCGTGCTGAGTACGTTGGTGCCGCTAGTGATGCTGCGGCGATGCCCACTTCATCTGAGGGCGCCTCGGTTTTCACGCAAATTTTGGAGAGCGGCCTTCCTGACGAAGAGACGTTTATCGTTCATCGTTCTCGTCTTTCATTTGCCATTCTGAACGCGTTCCCCTATGCCTCGGGTCATGTTCTGGTGCTTCCATACCGCGAGGTCGCGAACTTAGAAGACCTCACCGCGGATGAATCGCTTGATCTGTGGTCGGTTGTTACACAGACAACTCTTGCGCTGCGCTCCTCCCACAAGCCTCATGCGCTCAACGTGGGTATCAATTTAGGAACAGCAGCAGGCGGGAGCATCGCCCAGCATTTGCACGTTCATGTGGTCCCGCGATGGAATGGGGATTCAAACTTTATGACGTCTGTTGCGTCTGCGCGTACGATTCCTGAGCCGCTTCCATTGACTGCTTCAAAGATTCGACAATTTTGGCCCAAGGGGGACATATGAGTGACGAGATTCGCGATGAACTGCCCGATGATCTCAATGCAGTGGACCACATTGGAGCGTATGACTTTCCCGATAACAGCCGTCGTCGAATTCCCGGAG
>JBEDHS010000186.1:0-3018 GCA_041173945.1 Actinomycetota bacterium | reverse complement strand
AGATGTTGATTGTGTGCCATTGTCAACGGGATGGCAGCAGGCCCAACGTTTCCCAAAGTGGGATATGAAACAGGAACTTTGGAGAGATCAATTCCCAAGTGTTCGCACACTTTCTCAGTGTGCACTTTGCTGACTTGATGCAAGATGTACCAATCGATGTCATTGAGCCATCTCGTGTGTTGTTCAGCCTCGGTGAAACACTCCGCTGCAAGTGCAATTCCATTCTCCAACAATCCCCGCGTGTCGGTAGTCATTTTGTCGAGGGTGCCGATACACAGTTCGTGATGTTGAGTGGCTGCGCGTGAGACACCTCCCACAATGCGATGACCGCCCTCGTCTGCAGGTCCGAGCACTGCAGCAACAGCTCCAGAGCCCAAAGTGAGAGATGCAAATTCAGCAAAAATTTCTTCTGCTGTCGTTCCAGGCTCTTGAAGTCGACGGATTGTTTCTTGTTGCGTGTAGCGACTTCCCTCGCCATCCACAATCAACACATACCGAACTTGTCCAGAGTCAATCAGTTGCGACGCAAGCCACATCGCATTGATGAACCCAAGGCATGCATTGGCGAGGTCAAAATTCATCGCCGATGGGGCAAGCCCCAGTTGATGATGAACCGACGATGCTAATGATGGCTCTAAGTGGTGTTTGCAAACAGAAGTACTAATCAACACATCAATCTGTGAGGCGTCGATTCCGGCTTTAGCAAGTGCGACTTTCCCTGCTTCGGCAGCCACGTGGTCAAAGGTTGTGCCCTCGGGCCACCAGCGGCGACTCTTTATTCCCGCGACGTGTTCCAAAAGGCCCGGACGAATCCCACAGGCCGCGTACGTCTCGGCTAGTTGTTCATCAATCCAAGCCGAGGACACTTCAAGTGGTGCGTCTACCGCTCCTAAAGACAGGAGGGACGTGTTGCGAGACGTGAACGAAGCATTGGTCATGACAACTCCATTTGTTCAGCCTAATGAGAGACTGCACAGATGGCAGAAGTGTCAAAAGACCGGACGATCTTTGCTTGTCCACATTGTGGGCTTGAGTTGGTCTATACGAAGACAGGTGCCACATGTTCACATGGACATTCATTTGATCGGGCTCGCGAGGGTTACCTGAACCTGGTCGTGGCGGGGAGAATTGCAGCCACAACGACTCCAGGCGATACCGCTGAATCTCTGGCGGCACGTCGACGATTCCTCGCCACAGGGGCATACGCCCCAATTGTTGAAGCGTTGATTGGCGCACTCGGCGATGTGAGTGGCCCGATACTCGATATCGGATGTGGCGAAGGGTATTACCTCTCTCAGATTCAGTCGTCACAGAAATATGGTGTCGACATTTCGAAACGTGGAATTCAGATGGCAAGCAAGGCTTACCCTCACAGCAATTTCGTTGTGGGTAATGCCTTTCGGCTTCCCGTTCTCGCTCAATCATGCGAGGCGGTCTTTAGTGTGTTCTCTCCCCATGCACACGAAGAATTTCATCGCGTACTCGTGCCAGGTGGTCGCTGGATCACTGTGACACCTGGTCCAGAACATCTCATCGAAATGCGCCCACTGCGCAAAGAGAGCATCATCACACGAGAACAAAAAAGGCAAGAACCACCTTCTGGTTCATCGTCCGCGCAACGTGTCCAATTCACATTGAACCTCTCTGAAGAATCTGCAGATGATCTTTTTTCAATGACACCGCTGAAATGGCAAACAGCAGCGAATTCCGAACCAAGCCGACACGTCACAGTTGACGTGTGGGTTGCATCGGGACTTTCCTCGTAAAATTTTTTCTAATGACTCGTTTCGATGACATGTACTACGCACGCTTCTACGGCAAAGACGGTGCGCACGACGAAGAAAAAATCAGTTATCTCGCAACAGCGGTGCACAACATGTGTTCATGGTGGGGCGTCAATGTGTCAACAGTGCTCGACATAGGTGCCGGAATGGGAATGTGGCGCGATTGGTATCACTCCAATTACCCCAATGTCGATGTGCACTCAATAGATGTCAGTGAATATGCGTGTCGCACGTGGAACCATGAACAACGCAACATCGCCGAATGGACACCGCGCAAAAAGTACGACCTCGTCATTTGCCACAGTGTCTTGCAATATCTCGACAATGATGCGTTTGTCCGCGC
This sequence comes from Actinomycetota bacterium, assembly GCA_041173945.1. Classification (GTDB taxonomy): domain Bacteria; phylum Actinomycetota; class Acidimicrobiia; order Acidimicrobiales; family Ilumatobacteraceae; genus UBA2093. The sequence goes on along the minus strand of JBEDHS010000186.1, from coordinate 891 downwards.
TATTGACAACATCGCCGTAGCCACACGGCATGTGATGTATTTGGAGTTACCCACCAAGTGGGATTACGAAAACATTGTTGACGAGACTGCGACCGACTTACAGGTATACAAACGAAGTGCATCGTGGTACCGGTCGAAAATGGCACCGTATTTTCAACAAGTGGGTTCAGGCTTGTGGGTCAAGACCGACGGCCTTCCCATGTATGAACTGGAAAAGAGCCGTTAAGCGAACTCTCTCAGAAGTGCTCTCCCTATTTCACGAGTCCAGCGGGCAGTGTTGCCGTGTCGAAAAAAGCAAAGAAGTCTTTGGCTGACTTATTGAGATACCGATTGACATTCTTCATGCGGCGATCAAGCACAGTCCCTTGCCTATTGGCCGTGCCAAAACCGCTATACGTAGTTGCTTGCGGCCATGTGCCGTTGATGTCTAACTGCATCGCTGTGAGACAGTCGAGTGTTTTCAAGATGTCTGCGAACATGTCGATATCGACATCGCCAGCGACAGCAAACAACAGTCGACCATCGCTTCGTAAACATGTTGCCGAACGAAATGTGTAGATGACCTTCCCATAGTCATTACCCCAGTGCGTGCCACGAAATTCGTCGAGAGAAATGTCTCCGTTCATCAACATCGGTGGCAAATTTTGTCGCAGCGTTTTCCACGAACTGTCATCAAAAAGATCTCGACCGAGAACTCCGACAGTTGCAAACCCCGCATGATCAATTGCGAAGGTCGCTTGATCTTCACGAAGTGGCTTCAGCATCTTTCCCTCGGTGAAATACCCACCTTGGTGATGTTCAAAACGAAATCCGCCGTTGAACGCCAACAACAAAGATGGAACGGCAGCCTTCATAATGCGACTTCCGTTATTCCATGTTCCACCTGGTAAT
>JBEDHS010000185.1:0-9281 GCA_041173945.1 Actinomycetota bacterium | reverse complement strand
CTTCCAGCCAGTGACTGAGTTGGTCAATCGATACGAGCCAAGGGACGAGCTCGCCGTGCAATACGAGTTCAGGGGCGTACCCCCGATCAAGCATTTCAGCAAAAGTGCCATCAACTCGAAGCCCCGCGATTCGCCACCTATTTGCGTCATCGGGATTAGGGAAATACTTTCTCCACGACGCGGCAATTCTTGGCGACTTGAATCCTCGGCGCGACCAACTCTTGAAGTCCTCTGAATTAAATCCGTGTTTGACCCAATCAGACGCAACATGAACTTCGACTTCATCAAGGTTGTACCACGGACCCGCATCTTCTGGTTTAAATCCTGAAATTAGCCACTTCTTGGCAGACTCAGGACGAATAAATCCGACGTCTTTCCACGGTTTAAACCATTCAGGCTGTTTCTTTTCAATGGACATGTTCGGACTTGGTCATCGTGACATTCGAGGAACTCTGGGAATCAGTTGTCTCAGCATAGTGATGCAAGATCTGGATACAGAAAGACCCAGAGCACAAGCCCTGGGTCTTTCAACGTCTAACGCAACCTGAGTTGCACAGAATCAGCTACAGCCGCTGGTGGAACCACATGATGGACATGCATGGCATGAGCCTGCACGCTGCATCTGCACACCACACATCATGCACATCGGTGCGTCACTGTGTGGGCGCTTGATTCCCTCTGGTGCGGAGTGATCAGAGATTGGTGCGGTAGGAGCAATTCCCATCTCAATCTTTGTAACCAACTCCGACACTGACTCCACCGACTTTGGATCGGTAGCAATTTCAGTGCCATTGCTTGTCTCAATTGCTGTCTCTTCGACACCAGGAAGTGTTGGCTGAATGCGCTCTTCGCGGCTGAAGATTCCCAATTCTGCGCGCTCGTCGTAGGTCATGTATTCCAAGGCCAAACGACGGAACAAGTAGTCCATGATTGACGAGGCCATACGGATGTCTGGATCATCTGTCATGCCTGCAGGCTCGAAGCGCATGTTGGTGAATGCTTCAACAAATGCTCGCAACGGTACTCCGTACTGCAATCCGTAGGAGATGGACTTTGCGAACGCATCCATGATTCCCGACAAGGTGGATCCCTGCTTGGAGACTGTCAAGAACAACTCGCCGGGGCGACCATCTTCGTATTCACCGATGTTGGCAAAACCTTTGCAGTCTGCAACACGGAATTCGAAGGTGCGGCCGCTTCGTGAGCGAGGCAGCTTCTGACGAACCGGCTGGGTGATGATCTTTTCAACAACACGCTCAATGACTTGCGTCGCGGCATCTGTCGATGCTGTTGCAGTGTCGTCCTTGGAATCATCATCTTTCTTGGTTGCACTCAGTGGCTGACCCACTTTGCAGTTGTCGCGATAAATCGCCACAGCCTTGATGCCCAACTTCCATGACAACATGTGCAGATTCTCGATGTCTTCCACCGAAGCCTCTTCTGGCATGTTCACGGTCTTTGAGATCGCACCCGACAAGAAAGGCTGAACTGCGCCCATCATGCGTACGTGACCTTCATAGTGAATTGTGTTGTCACCCATTGAGCACGCAAACACGGAAACGTGATTTGCTTCCAAGTGTGGTGCACCGATAATCGACTTGTTCTCGTCGATGTAGGCAACAATGTCGTCGACTTGTTGTGTGTTGTAACCCAAGCGACGCAAAGCGCGAGGAATGGTCTGGTTGACGATGCTCATTGAGCCGCCGCCCACCATCTTTTTGAACTTCACCAAACCAAGGTCTGGTTCAACGCCTGTGGTGTCACAGTCCATCATCAAGCCGATTGTTCCTGTTGGAGCCAACACGGTGGCTTGCGAGTTACGGACGCCGTACTCTTCGCCATCGCGGACAGCTGCATCCCATGACTCTTGACCGGCCAACACCAAATCGCGCTGCACTGCATCGGTGTTGACGATTTCTCCATGTGCATCGCGGTGCATACGCAACACGTTCAACATGTACTTTTCGTTCTCTGCAAATCCAGCGAATGGTCCCATGCGGCTGGCAGTGCGAGCGCTGGTTGCGTATGCATGACCAGTCATCAACGATGTGAGAGCTGCTGCCCATGCGCGACCCTCATCGGAGTCGTATGCATAGCCAAGTGCCATCAGCAATGCACCTAAGTTTGCATAACCCAATCCGAGCTGGCGGAACTTACGGCTGTTCTCGCCGATGGGCTCTGTTGGATAGTCGGCGCGACCGACCAAAATTTCTTGAGCGGTGAACATCACTTCGATTGCGTGGCGGTATGCCTCAACATCGAAACGATCGTTGTCGTCAAGGAACTTCAACAAGTTCAACGATGCAAGGTTGCACGCAGAGTTGTCGATGTGCATGTATTCAGAACATGGGTTCGAGCCGTTGATGCGACCAGTCGCATGAGCGGTGTGCCACTTGTTGATGGTGGTGTCAAACTGCAAACCAGGGTCTGCGCATTCCCATGCAGCTTCGGCAATTTGGCGCCACAGATCACGTGCGCGAATTGTGCGCACGGCAGAACCATCGGTGACTGCTTTGAGATCCCAATCGCGGTCTTCTTCTACTGCGCGCATGAATTCATCGGTGACACGCACCGAGTTGTTTGCGTTCTGGTACTGCACGCTGAATGAATCTGCGCCGTCCAGGTCCATGTCGAATCCAGCATCACGCAACACGCGAGCCTTGCGCTCTTCTTTCACTTTGCACCAGATGAATTCTTCAACGTCTGGGTGGTCTGCGTTCAAGATGACCATCTTTGCTGCGCGACGTGTCTTACCACCAGACTTAATGGTTCCAGCAGATGCGTCTGCACCGCGCATGAACGACACTGGACCTGATGCGGTTCCGCCGCCCTCGAGTGTTTCAAAGCTGGAACGAATCTTCGACAGGTTGATTCCAGAACCCGAACCACCTTTGAAGATGACGCCTTCTTCGCGATACCAGTTAAGAATTGCCGACATCTTGTCTTCGACACTGAGGATGAAACACGCACTCGCCTGCTGTGGGACACCCTTAACGCCAATGTTGAACCACACTGGGCTGTTGAATGCTGCCCGCTGTGTCACCAGGATGTATTTCAACTCTGCGCGGAATGCTTCTGCCTCTTCAGAATCGACGAAGTAACCACCTTCGATGCCCCATGTGGTGATCGTGTCTGCAACGCGATCGATGACTTGACGCATGCTGTGCTCGCGCTCGGGTGTGCCGAGATTTCCGCGGAAGTATTTCTGAGCAACAATGTTGGTCGAGTTCAATGACCACGACACAGGAAACTCGACATCGAGTTGTTCGAACGCAACACTGCCATCACGCCAGTTAGTAATACGCGAGTCGCGCTTTTCCCATGCGACTTCGTCGTAGGGATGAACTCCCGGTGTTGTAAAGAATCGGCCGATGCCGATAGCGAGGCGATCTGGTGCGAGTGACATTGTTTCTCCTGGTTCTGGCGAGTTGGATGGCCTAAAAGACCGTTGATTGTCGAGAGCGATACCACAACCACAATATGTTGTGGGTACCCCCCTCCCTTTTGTAGGTAACCCACAAGAGGTTGTGAGATTACAGCACTGTAACTACACCTTTGTCAACGACCCTCGAGAAAACCCTTATTCAGTGCGGACGCGGCGCGGATCACCAGGTCACGGAACTTGACTGTCCCCGGTTTGATCACTGAATCGCCCCCCATCCGATTCTCCGCAACCACGTACCGACTGTCCCGCCAAGATACGGGTAGAGCCCTGTGGATTGGAAGTGGACATCGGTGTGAATTTGCAAAAAAATCTGGGGAAACCCAATGTTTTTCAGTGGATGAGCCTGTGGGCGACATGTGCACAACTGTGCCATGACTGGGGAAAACCCCGCTCGCCTAGACCAGTTGTACAGATACGGGAATGGCGCTCAGAACTGCATTTCCTGACAAAGGGTCCATGGCCTTGTCATCGCTCAAGATGTTCGAATTCACTCCTGCTTTTTCCTTGGCCACCGACATACGGGTTCCCGCCACGTCATGGCCCCACCCATGGGGAACACTGACCACGCCTCGGGTAATCGAATCGGTAATTTCGACAGGAATTTCAATTGCCCCCACGCGACTTTCGATGCGCACAACATCGCCCTGTGCAGCACCGAGTCGACGTGCATCATCGGGATGAAGCTGCGCGGTGCACGACAGTGAACCCTTTGTCAGAATTTTTAAGTTGTGCATCCACGAGTTGTTCGATTTCAATTCTCGTCTGCCCACCAACAACATCTGTGTTGCATCGTGAGCATCAATCGATGCTTCAAGTCGCACAAGGTCAGCAAGAAATTGCGGTGGCGACAGTTCAATACGACCAGATGGTGTGCGCAACATCTCAGGGATACGCGGCTCTAATGCACCGAGATCGACACCATGAGGATGTGCGAGCAAATACTCCAAAGAAAGACCTTTCGGGTTCGCGCCAAACGCCGCACCGTAGGGACCTGTCTGCAACAAATAATCCAACATGCGTGCTGTTCCGCGTCGATTGTTCGCAGACAACTCGCGCACAATCTCATCAGCATCGCGACCAAAAATTGGCGATGAGGATTGTGCGACACCAGAGGCGACCATTGCAGTAATCAATTGATCATCGATCACATTCGGGTCAACGTCTGGTCCAAGTCCTTGCAAAATCGCACCAAGCGTGACGAGTATCTCCCATTCTTCAGGCATTGAAGGATCGCGCTCGAGCACCGGTTCGCTGTAGTTGGCGATATTGCGCACCGCATACAACAACAATCCCAAGTCGTAATGATCTTTTTCTAACGCTGATGGCGTGGGAAGAATGACGTTTGCATGTCGAGTTGTTTCATTCAGATAAATATCAATCGAGACCATGAATTCGAGATCTGCCAACGCCTCATCGAGCTGTGCTGAGTGAGGTGTCGACAACACCGGATTACCTGCAACGGTGATCATGGCGCGAATTTGATTGTCGCCCGGCGTCGCAATTTCCTCCGCCATGACCGCCACCGGATATTCACCCAACACTTCAGCGGCACCACTCACGCGGCTTCGCCCGCGTGCCATCTGAAAACCCTTCCCACTGCCAGGAACACCACGAGTCGTTGCGCCACCGGTTGCGGGAAGCGTAAACATTGCCCCGCCGCGACGATCGATATTTCCCGTCAACACATTGATTGCATCAATTAGCCACGCATTTGTCGTACCGAATTCAACCGTATTCACACCGATACGTCCATACACCGCAGCCGTCGGTGCTGCGCACAATTCGCGAGCAAGCGTGATTGTTGTTTCTGCTGAAACACCCGTCACCGACGCCACGCGGTGTGGTGAAAAAGGCGCGATTGCATCGCGTAATTCGTCGACGCCGTTTAACACTGCGTCGATACGGGCGGTGACTGCAACAAGATTTTCTTCAAACATTGTGTGCACGATCGCAGCAAGAAAAAGTCCATCAGTACCGGGGCGAATTGCAATCCACTGATCGGACTCTTGAGCGGTTTTTGTGCGACGTGGGTCAACAACAACAACTTTTCCTCCGCGAGCTCGAATTGCTTGCAAGCGACCTGGATAATCGGGCGCAGTACACAAACTGCCATTCGATGCATACGGGTTTGCTCCCAGCATCAACAGAAAATCTGTGTGATCCAAATCGGGAACGGGGATGCTTTGTGCAGTACCAAACATGTAGCCACCCGCGACATGTTTGGGCACCTGGTCGACAGTGGACGCTGAAAAAATATTTCTCGACCCCATCGACTTCAACATCATCGACGAATACAACTGCGGCCCGAGGTTGTGTGCATTGGGATTTCCGAGATAGGCACCCAAAGCCCCTCGACCGTGCCGAGAGATGACACCATGAAGACCGCGTTCCACCTCTTGCCATGCTTCTTCCCACGAGACAGCAACATGAACGCCATCACGTTTCACCAACGGCTGTCGCAGTCGATCAGGATCTTCATGAAGGTGCTTAAGCGTGCTTCCTTTCGGGCAGATGTAACCATGGCTAAAAACATCTTTTTGATCGCCACGGATCCGCACGACTTGTTCTTGCGGCGAGACAGTGATCTCCAATCCACATCCCGCCTCACACAATGGACATGTTCGAAATGCGGTGCGGGAAGATGTTGATTCCATGGCTTTACTCTGCCATGCCACACGCGCCATATCTGCAGTGATCACATAATGGCTTCATACACTGACCTGTATGGCCCATCAGGTGGAAATTTGCATGATCACCACGCCCGATGGCGCAATCGATATCGACGGACGATCCGGCCCACTTGGGGGCCCCGCCGATCAACAACGACTGGCCACGTTTCGCCAACACGCCGCTGTTGTGGTCGTTGGAGCAGGAACGGCGCGAGCAGAGAACTACGGTCCGCCCTCGCGCCCCGATCTGCGCATTGGGGTTGTCACAAAAAGTTGTCGCGACGATTTCTCTCGTCCGCTGTATTCGAGCGGCGCAGGTTTTGTGATTACCACCACCTCATCACCCGACGTCCCTGTCGACAGTCTGAGATCAGGAGTTAACGAGATCGATTTTCGCGACGTGTTTAGCCGTCTTCCCGATGGAATCATTCACGTTGAAGGTGGACCCATGCTGAATGCTGCACTATTGGACGCTGACATCGTCGATGCAATCAACGTGACCCTCTCGCCACATCTTGTGGGAGTGCGTGGACCGGGGTTATCGCTTGCGCCACATGCACTGCGGAAATTTTCACTCGCCGATGTTCAACACGTCGACAACTTTGTTTTTCTTCGTTACGAAAAAAAGTGACGACTACGTCTGCTTCAAAAGAGCAAGTTCGCGACTGAAGTCTGCAACGCCATCGAAATTTTTGTAGACACTGGCAAAGCGCATATAGGCAACTTCATCGAGTGAGCGGAGTCGATCGAGAACTGCATGACCAACAGTTGATGACGTGATCTCGACTCCAGATGCTTGCGCGAGTCGCACATCGTCTTCGACCATTTCAGCGAGAGCGTCAATGTGGGCCTGATCCACGGGTCGGCCCTTGCATGCAGACTGCACACCAAACACCACTTTCGCCCTGTCGAAAGGCTCACGATTACCCGAACGCTTCAGCACCATCAACGGCGCACCCTCTAAACGCTCGTAGGTAGTGAAGCGATAACTGCACTCGGGACATGCTCGACGGCGACGAATCGCATTGCCGTCATCAGCTGATCGCGAATCAATCACCTTGGTGTCATCATGACGGCAGACGGGACAGTGCACGAAAGGTCACTATAAAGCACCATTGTTTAACTTTCTGTCAGTTTGCTGAGGAAATTCACCGTCTCCTGTGTCACAGACCAATCGTTTATCGGCCTGTGAAGAACCTCAGAGACTCTTTATGGAATGCGAACAACTTGACCGGGCTCAATATGAGAGCCGTTCAAGCGGACCATGTCGGTGACCAAGTCGCCGATAGCTCCGGTGGGAACAATGGAACGCGCAATGTCCCACAACGTGTCGCCTGGCTTGGCGATAACTGTGCGGGGAACGCCAACAGGTTGCTGTGCGGGATCGGATGCCACAGCACCGCTGGCGACAACTCCGAACACCACTGCGAAAACCAGGGACGCTCCCAGTACTCGACGCCGGCGACGGAAGGTGCGCTGGCTGGGGCGCGCGCGGCGAGATGCAGCCACTCGGGAGCCACGTGAGGCGTACCCGGCGGAGCGAGCGGATGGGCTGAAAAGAAGTGGATCGATGGTGGTGGTCATGGGGATTTCCTTTCTGGAAGCGGTGTTGGTGGGCCGTAGCCCTATGTGGTTGACACCGTAACGAACGGGTGTTCGATAGTTTGCCCGAACATCTGTTCGATGTCAACCCCTCAACCGAACAATTGTTCTCCGAACAAATGTTTGACCCCGAGGGCGAACACCTGTACGCTCCTCCCTATGTCTGAGACCCTCACTGAACGCCAACGCCAGATCCTCCACGTCATTGAAAAGTCGATGCAAGACCGTGGCTACCCACCCAGTGTTCGCGAAATTGGTGAAGCTGTGGGCCTGAATTCGCCCTCAACGGTCCACAACCACCTCTCAACTCTCCAGAAGATGGGCTTCTTGCGCCGCGACCCCACCAAGCCGCGCGCCATTGAAGTGCGCTTCGATACCAACTCCGAAGTTGCAATGGAGCGCCGTCCCTCCCGCCATGTGCCTCTCATTGGCGACGTCGCTGCAGGAACTGGCCTCCTTGCACAGCAAAACGTTGAAGACCTCATCCCACTTCCCACCGACTTCACCGGTGAAGGTGAGTTGTTCATGTTGAAAGTGCGTGGCGACTCCATGATTGAAGCTGGAATTTTGGATGGCGACTTTGTCGTCGCGCGTCAACAAAATGTTGCCGACAATGGAGACATTGTTGTCGCGGGAATTCCAGGTGACGAGGCGACAATAAAAACATTCAAGAAATCAGGGAACACCATCACATTGGTGCCTGCTAATTCTTCAATGAAGCCAATGGTGTTTTCTGCTGACGACGTGCACGTCTTTGGCAAACTTGTCACCGTCATGCGCCGCCTCTAACGAGAGCGCGCACAACACGTAGTTACGACGACACTCCAAGTCGACGCGCAACAGTGTGCAATGCTGCATCGGGTTGCACAACGGCCACTCGGACGTGTCGTGAACCACCATCACCGTAGAAATCGCCAGGGCTCACTAACGCTCCCCCCTCGCGTGCCAAACGCTCTGTGAACGCCCACGCATCCTCGGCATCGAACCACAAATAGAAACCGCCTTCAGGCATTTCGATTGTGAGTCCCGACCACGTTGACAAAGTTTTCGCCATGTATTCAAGACGCCAGCGGTAGCGATCTCGTTGTGCGTTGACATGCGCATCGTCGTCGAGGGCTGCAACACCAGCAGCTTGTGCAGGCCCTGGCACCATGAAGCCCGCGTGTTTACGCACTTCCTTGAGATACTCCACAATCTCGGCATCACCGGCGTAAAAACCGACGCGAACACCAGCAAGATTGGACCGCTTCGACAGTGAGTGCACCGCAACTACGCCATCGAGACCGTGTTGCAAAATTGATTGTGAGCCGCCCGTCCATGTGAACTCGGTGTAACACTCATCAGAGAACACCGGAACATTGTGTTCGCGTCCCCATGCTGCAGCAGCTGATAGATCATCAAGGGCACCCGTGGGGTTGCTCGGACTGTTGACCCACAACATCAATGCGCGGGAGGCGTCATCGGCTGAAATTGAAGAAAGATCGAGCGTGCCTGTGTTTGTGACACCCACCGGTACAGCACGCAGCCCCGCTAAGACCGCTCCCATTTCATACGTGGGATAGGCC
>JBEDHS010000184.1:0-9310 GCA_041173945.1 Actinomycetota bacterium | reverse complement strand
GGTGGGCCAGGCGTCGAGGGCTCCCTCGCACTGAAGGGCACACCGCTGGCGAGGAATCGCTGGCCAATATTGTGCGTGAGTCATCTCGGCATGACATCGGCTGGCTCACCGCATTCGGATTTTCCACCGAAAATTGGGTACGACCCCGAACCGAGGTTCGACACATTTTGTCTCTTCATCGCAAACTCTTTGGTCGCACAGACGAGATGAAACGTAACAATGCGCGAACTCGCTGGATTGGACGGCCTTTTCATGAAAAAGGCGCAAAGACGCCCGTGTACGTCCAAAGAGCTATTCAAAAAGCGATTGACGAAACAAAAGATGGAACCGGCCTGACGGTCACCATTGCATTTGATTACGGAAGCCGTGCAGAACTTCTTCGTGCTGCACAACGAGCGATGTCGCAAGGGCCGGTCTCCACCGACAGCATCCAAGAGAATCTTTATGATCCCACTCTTCCCCCGGTTGATCTACTGATTCGCACTTCGGGCGAGACACGAATCTCCAACTTCATGTTGTGGCACATAAAAGGAGCACGTGTGTATTTCACCGAACGCACGTGGCCCGATTTCGACTCATCGGAATATGAAAAAGCTCTCAACTCATATCAAGTGACCGCCAACTAATGACCAAGTCGCAATCAGGTGAAGCAGCAATCTCTGCGCTGCGACACGTCACCTCCTCATTTGATGGCGCAGAGGAACGCCAAGGCCAGATTGATATGACCTATGCCATCGCCGAAAACCTGGCAGCGGGAAGAAACATCGTCGTTCAAGCAGGAACAGGAACGGGAAAGAGTCTTGGGTATTTGATTCCTGCCCTTTTACACGGTCAAAAGACAGTCATCGCAACTGCGACGAAAGCTCTACAAGATCAACTCAACACACACGATCTCCCTCTGCTCTCTCAGACCTTGGAAAAAGATTTTTCATGGGCAATCGTTAAAGGTCGAAGCAATTACGCATGCCTTCAGCGCATAGACGAACACACGAATTCTGATGAAACTCTTTTTGCAGATCAGCACGACATTCGTCTACGCCATGAAGTTGAGCAACTTCTCACGTGGGCGAAAAACACTGACACGGGTGACTTTGAAGAGACAACTTTTGCAACCAGCGAAAAAGCGCGGCGCCTCATCAGTGTTGGCACAGACGAATGTCCGGGAAAATCAAAATGCCCCAAAGGCCACATGTGTTTTGCAGAAAGGGCTCGAGAAAGAGCCACTGAAGCAGACGTCATTGTTGTCAATTTGCATCTCTACGGAATTCATCTCGCCAGTGGTGGCAATATTCTCCCTGAACACCAAGTGGTGATTATTGACGAAGCCCACCAACTGGAAAGCGTGCTGTCTGACACCATCGGCACCACAATCTCGGGCGGTCGAGTCAGCTCGCTTGGTTCCTCGCTCCGTTCGGTCTTCGCAGAGCCAGGCTTAGCCAATCGTCTCGAAGAGATTGGCCTGCGCCTCTCCACGATTTTGTCCTCGCTCGCAGGCCAACGTCTCTCGGTGCCCATCCCATCCCATCTTCAAGAGGTCCTTACCTCACTACGTCTTGAAGTCATGGAAAAAATTGCTTCTCTTCGGGAAATCAAAACAGACAACGATCAAACCCAGCAAAAGATTTACAGGGCACAAACACAAGCCACACGTCTCGTTGAATCAATCGACCTCGTTTTGGGGTCAACAGATGGTTTTGTCTTTTTTGTCGAAGGTCTGGATTCACGAGCCGTTCTCAAAGTAAGCCCTTTACATGTCGGCGACATTCTGGCCCAACAGGTCTGGGCCGATCACACAGCTGTTCTCACAAGCGCCACCATTCCTCACACGATGCCAGAACGAGTCGGCCTCGATCGAGAGAGCATCGAGCTATTGGCGGTCAATAGCCCTTTCAACTATGAAGAGAATTCACGTCTCTATTGCTCGCCGCAATTTCCGGATCGCAATGCACCGCAATTCACCGACTTTGTGCACGATGAATTGGAAGCTCTTATTACCGCAGCAGGCGGACGCACGCTCGCGCTCTTCACCAGCAATAAAGCACTCAATAACGCTCTTGAGGAAATGCGTCGCCGACTGAGTTTCACAATCCTTACGCCATCTGAAATGCCGCGACAGAGCCTGCTCGACACATTCATGAACGATGAAAGTTCGTGCATCTTTGCGTCGCAATCTTTTTTCCAAGGCATCGATCTCCCAGGTCGCACACTGTCACTAGTGGTTTTGGACAAGCTTCCCTTTCCCCGACCCGATGACCCCCTTCTCGAAGCGCGACGCGAGGCCGTCGGGCGAGACAAATCATTCCAATTGATCGATTTACCTTTGGCCGCAACAGCACTTGCCCAAGCAACGGGGCGTCTCATAAGAACAGCCAACGACAAAGGAGTGGTTGCGGTACTCGACCGCCGCCTCGCCACGGCAAGTTACTGGAGAACTCTCATCGGCGCACTTCCTCCAATGGCCAGAACACGACACCGAGAAGAAGTTGAGCAATTCCTACGAGACATCACGACCCAACGCGACTAGTCGACCTTGCGAGAAGCACAACCTCAGCGCCGGCAAATAATTTTGTTTCTAGTAACCCAGTCGTTCCAAGCGGTCGGGCTTTTGTTGCCAATCCTTGTCGACGACCACATGTAATTCGATGAACGCACCTGGCTGCATCTGTTCACGAACCTTTTGCCCGACCTTTTTGAGAAGTTCGCCACCTTTACCGATGACCATTCCTTTTTGGCTTTCCCGCTCGACCAAAATCTCACATCGCACCCGTGGCCACTCCCACTCGGTGACGCGCGTGGCCACCGAATATGGCAACTCATCTTTCAACACGGCCAGCAACTGCTCGCGCACCAATTCTGCGACCCACGACGCGTCCTCATGGTCGGTCACCATTCCCTCGGGGTAATACTGAGGTCCTTCTGGCATGCGTGCGGTCAGCGCCGCGAGTAATTCGCTCACACCTTCACCCGTCGCAGCCGACACACAAAAATACTCAGCCGCATTCAGCACTGAAAGCGCCTGTAATTGGCTCATCACTTGCTCGGGGGTGGCTTTATCAATCTTGTTCACCACGACAAAAGCCTTCTCAATATCGAGACGATCAATGACCCATTGGTCACCACGACCAAATGGCTTGCATGCGTCAATCAAGAAGCACACCACATCAACGTCAGATGCACTCTCCAAAGCCGTCGCATTCACTCTCTCTCCGAGTGCGGTGACTGGTTTGTGGATTCCTGGAGTATCAACGAAAACTATTTGCGCATCCTCGCCGTGATACACACCACGAATTCGGGTGCGCGTGGTTTGTGGCTTGTCAGAAACTATGGACACCTTGGTTCCACAAATTGAGTTCACAAGAGTGGACTTGCCCACATTGGGCCGACCCACAAATGCAACAAAGCCACTTCGCACGTTGTAAGGGTAGTCACAGAACTCCAAATGTGAAACACTTAAGAACGATGTTTAAGAACGCCTTCTCAAATCTCGATCGAAGAAAATGGTTCGATCGAATGCAACCTCAAACAATTGCCATCGCTACGTGGCTTTTGTATTTCGAAGGTGGATTCACGTTCCTGTATTGGCTCGACGGAGCCGACATCCACGGCTACTGGAAACAAATGGGTGGACCCTTTGCTGTTCTGGCGTTCCTCAGTATCTTGGCATTTCCACTTTCGGGTTTCTTGATGGCGAACGGCAAGAGGCTGGGCTGGTATCTCGGTCTTGTCGCATCGTTGAGTCCATTTTTTCTCCGCGCCGCGTGGAAGCTCGATAACTACACCAATTGGACGTGGCAATTCGTCATCACAGGCCGCTCGTACGTGAATTTCCTCTTCGAGGCCGCACTCGTCGCCTTGCTTCTTCACTCAATGAGTCGCAGTTACGTCAAGGCGTGGCTCCGCTAGATACCGACCGCCTGTGGTGTGACACACTTTTGCCATGACACGACACATTGAAAATCTCGCGGAATTGAAAAAACTCGTGGGAGAACACATCGGATACTCCGAATACATGGAGATTGACCAGGCCAGAGTTCAGTTGTTCGCTGATGCCACAGGCGATCAACAGTGGATTCACACAGATCCTGAACGCGCCAAAGCCCAGTCCCCATTCGGCGGACCAATTGCCCACGGCTACCTCACCTTGTCACTGGGTCCAGTCTTGCTCCCGCAGATCTTTTCGGTCGGTGGCATTGCAATGGGAGTCAACTACGGTGCAAATAAAGTGCGGTTCATGGCTCCAGTTCCTGTCGGTGCCAAACTTCGAGCTGGCGTCAAGGTGCTTGCAGTCGATGACATCCAAGGTGGAGCACAAGTAACACTTGAAACCACTTTTGAGACCGAAGGTTCATCTAAACCATCGTGTGTCGCAGAAGTAATCTTCCGCTATTACGCCGCCTAAATAGGCCAACGTCAAGAAAGGTCATCCCTAACGAAAGTGAGGGATGACCTTTTTTGCGAACAACTCAATTGTCTCGGTGCTCGGGTAGTCCGGACACCACGGAATAAAACCGGTGCATCCAGCATCGAGATACCTCTGAATCTTTTCGGATACCTGCTCTGGTGTGCCGACAAGTGCCTTTTCGCGCCATTGTTCAGGAGAAATCCCCCATGGATTGCGTGAACCGGCCGCCTCAATTTCCGCATCTGTCTCACGGATGAAGACCTCACTGGAAATTGTCTTTCGAATGGTCTCCTCGTCACGGCCAATCGTGGCGCAATGGCCTTTCAACACCTCACGCTTGTGGATGAACTCTTCAATGGAACTACCAAAGTTCGACACATCTGCGTGCTTCGCCACGACACGAAGAGTCAGTTGCTCTCCTCCGCCACCAATCCAAATAGGAGGTGTTGGCTGCTGAAGTGGCTTGGGATCACAATGCGCACGAGAGGTCTTGTAGTACTTGCCCTCGTATGTCGTTTCTGACTGCGTCCACATCGACTTGACAATCTCGACGGTCTCTTGGAGCATGCCAATGCGATCCGATGGCTTTGCAAACTCATAGCCGTAGCCCTTGTATTCGTTCTCGTACCATCCTGCGCCGATACCCCAATCCAGGCGACCACCAGAAATGACGTCAACTGTCGAAGTGATCTTTGCAAGAAGTGCGGGGTTTCGATAACTGTTGCACCCGACCATCTGACCCAACCGGATACGCGAAGTCCTCTGACTAATCGCAGCAATCGTCGTCCAACATTCAAAGACGGCCTCTTGGGCTGGTTTAGGGACATTGTGAAAATGGTCGTAGACCCAAATTGAGTCAAATCCCAGTTCTTCTGCCTTCACAGCAATGTTGACAGCAGTTTCCCATTTTTGTTGTGCACCCTCAATGGATGCGAGTTCCATTTTCCAACCTTGTGGAATAAAGACACCAAAAATTGGTGCGTGTGATCCGTTCGACATACGACCTCCTTGGGTCCTGAGGTTATCGTTCCCACATGACACAGTTTCCTCCGGCAACAATTGGAATGGCAGATCTTCATGAAGCAATCGCTGCCACTCGTCCCGATGAAGAGTGTTTAATTTTTCGGGATAAGAGATTCACATGGGCTGACATCACCCGACGAACACGTCAATTGGCCAATTACTTGAACTCACAGAACCTTGGTTGCCATACCGAACGCCAACATCTTCAAGGTTGGGAATCAGGACAAGATCATCTGGCCATTTATCTCCACAACGGCAATGAGTATCTAGAAGCAATGCTTGGATCATGGAAAGCCCGAGTCGCACCATTCAACGTGAATTACCGGTACGTGGCAGAAGAACTCGAGTATTTGTTGAACGACTCTCGTGCAACGGCCTGCATCATCCACTCTCGCTTCGCCGAGATTCTTGAAAACATTCGTCCTCGACTCAGTCATCTGAAAGTCATCATTCAAGTTCCCGATTCCACAAACGCGCCATTGTTACCCGGTGCGATCTGGTACGAAGATGCCCTGGCTCAATCGTCTGATGAGAAGCCATCTGCTGGTTACAGCGGAGATGACCTCTACATTTTGTATACCGGCGGAACAACGGGCATGCCCAAAGGCGTTCTGTGGCGCAATGCCGATGCGGTCGTTGAATGTTTTGGTGGTTCAAAGACAGCGACAACGGTCGCCGAATTCGTGCAAGAAGCTGTCGGTGGATTGCGATCCTTGCCTAGTCCACCATTCATGCATGGTGCAGGTCACTGGATCGCGATGAGAACGTGGCTCAGTGGAGGAACAATTATCGTTCAGTCACAGCCCGACAAACTCGATCCTGACGACATCTGGGGATTAGTTGAAAAAGAAAAAGCAAACTTCTTATTGATCGTCGGAGATGCTTTCGCTCGTCCACTTCTCGATGGTTTGCAGAACAACACGAGAGATCTTTCATCTCTTCTGACCATCTTGTCGGGTGGAGCTGCTCTGTCAGCACATTTAAAGAGAGAATTCCTTGAACACTTGCCATGGATAATGATGGTGGATGGTCTTGGCTCGTCGGAAGCCGGTGGACAACTATCGCAAGTGTCAGCAGGAACCACTGCTACCACGGGCACATTCCCTATGTCACCTCAAAACCACATCTTGTCGGAGGATTTCACCAAGGTTCTCGAACCTGGCCATGAAGAACTGGGATGGCTCGCTAAAAGCGGAAGACTTGCATTGGGATATCTGGGTGATGAGCAAAAGACTCGTCGCACATACCCAGTCGTTGACGGAGTTCGTTACGTCGTTCCTGGCGACCGAGCCCGCGTCACTTCTGATCTCATCATTGAACTTCACGGACGAGATTCGGTCACCATTAACTCTGGTGGCGAGAAAATTTTTGCCGAAGAGGTCGAAGCGGCGGTGAAGAATCATCCCGATGTGTATGACTGCGTCGTGACGGGCCGTCCAAGTGAGCGATGGGGCAACGAAGTAGTTGCCGTTGTTCAACTAAAAGCAGGTGCCACCCCAAACGAAGATTCGCTCCGCCAGACGGCCGAACAACACATTGCGCGATACAAACTTCCAAAAGCAGTTGTCTTCGTCGACAAGATCGAACGATCCCCTGCCGGCAAAGCCGATTATCGCTGGGCCAAGGAAATCGCAGTCGCAGCGGCGCAGTAGCGTCTTATGTTCTCGCTATAGCGGCAGCCCACCAGTGGCTTTGCTCGTGCTGCCTGTGTCGGTGAACGCCTTGATGGTGTTTTCTGCAATGCGCATCTGATGAATTTCATCGGCTCCATCTGCGAAGCGTGCCCAACGTGCGTTCTGCATCATGTTCGCCAAGGGAGTATCGGTGGAATACCCCAAAGCTCCATGAACTTGAATGGCACGGTCAATAATTCGATTCAGACTGTTGGCGACAAAATGCTTTGCCATTGAGACTTCGGTGCGGAAGTCCTCGCCCTTGTCGATCTTGTAAGCCGCATGCAGAATCATCAGCTTGCACTGGTACAGCTCCATGGCTGAGTCAGCAATCATCCATTGAACACCTTGCTTTTCCGCAAGATAGGAACCATGTGAATAGCGCTTCAAAGAACGATCGACCATCATGTCGAGTGCAGTTTCAGCCTGTGCAACCCAACGCATGCAGTGAGCCAACCTCGCAGGACCCAAACGGTATTGACCTAATCGATGACCGTTACCTCGACCGCCGAGAATCTGCGAGTCGTGAACACGAAGATCCTCGATCACAATCTCGGAGTGGCCTGTAGAGCCGTGCATGGTCTCAACTTCGCGCACATCGTTCCACCCTGGTGACGGGAGATCAATCAAGAATGCAGTGTTGGCACCACGTGACCCCGGCGGAACATCCATTTCAGTTCGTGCTATCAAGATTGCGAATTTCGCGCGTCGAGCTCCAGAGATAAACCACTTGTGACCGTTGATGATCCATTCATCGCCGTCTTTAATCGCATGTGTCTTGATCAATGTCGGGTCAGAGCCGGCTACTTCTGGCTCGGTCATCGCGAAACATGATGACGACACACCTTTTAATAACGGCACTAAATATTTTTCTTTTTGTTCATCTGTCGCCCAATGATGCAACGTATGCATGTTTCCTTCATCAGGTGCATTGCAGTTGAACACCCATGGACCGACTCGAGTCTTGGCTGCTTCGGCTTGCACCATGGCTAGCGCTACGTGACCAAGTCCCATGCCACCGACTTCTTTGGGCATATGGGGCAACCACAGACCTTCTTCTTGGGCACGTCGACGTAATTCAATGAGCGCTTCGATATAGCGAGCACGGACATCTGGTTCCATCTCATCGCGATGACCAAATGGCTCCATTGCTGGCTTGATGACATCGTCAACAAAGCGCCTCACCCGCGAACGAATCTCTTCGTGTTCTGGTGCAAGAGTAAAATCAATCATGTCTGCGCCTCCCCTATGACGTCTGCAACCTTCCCATTCTGCTGTGCAGTGACGGAAAATAACGAATTCGACGTCCACGAATTCTCCCGCAGGCTTTAGCCTTGCCAGTGGCGCACAGACCATCTCGGGCAGCCACATCCACCTCTGTGAAAGAAGATCGCGTGAAGCAGGACAAATCAGATAAGCCCATCTGGGACTCTGACTCGCTACCAGAAGGAGAACAAAAGGCTGTCATGGTGCAGTCGATGTTTGACGCCATTGCCCCGCGATACGACCTCGTGAATCGCATCATGACCTTTCGACTCGACGTGCGTTGGCGAAAGAAAGCTGTGCGTGCACTGTCGCTTGCACCAGGATCGTTAGTTCTCGATTTGGCTTCAGGAACCGGCGATTTGTGCATCGACCTCGCAAAAGCCGGGTATCGGCCGATTTCGGTTGACTTGTCATTTGGCATGTTGTCCAATGATCGAAGTGGCGCCCCTCGTGCGCAAGCAGACATACTCCGATTACCTCTACCGGATCAATCCGTTAACGGAATCATTTGCGGATTCGCACTACGAAATCTCGTCGACTTGCAAGTCTTTTTTAACGAGTGCGCCCGAGTACTCACGCCCGGCGGACGTGTTTCGCTTCTGGACGTGGGAATACCTCATAATCCGATTATCAGATTTGGGAACAACATCTATTTCGGAAAAATTGTCCCGCGCATTGGAGCACTTCTCAGTAACGGCCCCGCTTACCGGTACCTACCCAAGAGCGTCAGTTACTTGCCCGAACGTACGGTGATGCGCGAGATGTTACAGAATGCTGGATTTCCCGATGCGACACATCAACAGTTGTCGGGAGGACTCACCCAATTACTCACGGGAACACGCTCGCAATGATCTACCGCAGCGTCGAGATAGAGGAAAATTTTGACCTTAACAACATTTGTCGGGGCGACGGATTCTTGTTCGTAAAAGACGGGGCGGGATACGCA
>JBEDHS010000183.1:0-18189 GCA_041173945.1 Actinomycetota bacterium | reverse complement strand
GATTCGAACAGCAGTTGCCCCGATCCCAAAAACAGTTGCCGCACGATGGCCTCGGCGTGGGCACTATCGAGACCTGCATTTAACCCAGCTGCCAACAACGACTCGGCGAGCAAGAAAATGTACGCCGGACCAGAACCGGCGACCGCAGTGAAGACATCCATCTGCGATTCAGGAATTCGCACAACAAGCCCCACGGCGCGCAGGAGCGACTCCGCCCACTCAATATCGTCGTTTGTGCATGTTTGCCCCGCGCACAGTGCGGTGACACCTTGTCCAACAAGCGCGGGCGTGTTTGGCATTGCGCGAATAACCGCAGTTGAAGGAGACGTCGCGCTTTGCAGACGTGAAACAGAAATGCCAGCTGCGATCGACACAATTCGTGGTGTGCCGCATTGTGCAAGTTGCCCACATACATCGGCAACATCACCGGGCTTCACTGCGACAAGCGCACCGTGGCTTGCCACCACTACATCGCTGGTTCGAACACCTAATTGAGATTCGAGAAGTGCGCGTTTGTCGGCGTTTATCTCCACCACCGTGATGTCGCTAGGTGTCCATCCACTGTGAATAAGCCCGCCCAACAAGGCAGAACCCATATTCCCCCCACCCACAAGAACAAGTTGAGGAATATCAGAAGCCATGTAGCGAGGTTACTGGCACGCGTTGAAGCGAGAGCGGCTTCCCCGACCGCCTCGCTTCAACCTCGGCAATGTGGAGACCCCGACGCCCGCACGGGCAGTTCACGAACCTTCGAAAAAAATCAGTCGGCGAAACGACTGGCGAACCCGATGCGAATGATGACCGGAAATATTCGCTCCACCGAGGCATACATGGTGCCAATAATGCGGTCGAGTTCCTGTTCGTGTAACAAACCCAGCGGGAGTTCACCTCGAAGAAAAATTGCATCCTCAATGCCAATCGAAAAATGAGCACCCACCAATGTCTCGTTTCGACGCAACAAATGCTCGTACAACTGCTCGGCGTTCTCTTCTGGAGCCGGCATCACGTAGGTTTCATATCGCAGTGTTCGCTGACCCAATGTCAACCAAATGGTGGTGAACTCTTTTTCTTCACCGTGTAAACGCACATACCAACGACGCACTTCCTCTTCGGCGCGATCAACGGCCACAATCGCGTCATTGCGATCCTTCATCGATGCAAGCCATGTAGAAATATTCGCGTCGAACGATTCAAGTTCGTGGAGACCGAAAAGTTCACTCATGTTTTATTTACACACCACTCGATCACGTGATGTTAAATCTGCGTACGTGCGACGAAGGCGAGCAGCGGCAAAACCCCAGGTGTAGTTCAATGCTCGCTCCGCGGCGTTCACAGACATCCGGGTCGCAAGTTCGGTGTTGTCCAAAATGTCGGCGATATGTCGTGCAAAGACATCTGGCTGACGATCGGCAACGAGATACCCCGTTCGGCCGTGTTCCACAATGGTCAACAATCCTCCCACTGCGTTAGCAACTACTGGAGTTCCACATGCTGCAGCTTCGAGTGCGACAAGACCAAAACTTTCACTGCGACTCGGCACCAACACAACATCTGCTGCGCGATAGTACGTGGACAAAATGTGGTGCTGTTGAGGAGGAACGAATCTGACTTGATCACCCAAGTTGAATTCATCAATCAACGACCACAGTTTCTCCATCTCATCATGGCCGTCTGCGCCACTGGCGCCGCCGACAATTAACAACGTCGCATCACGGCGACCAAGAGAAGCGAGCGAACGCACCGCGACATCGGCGCCTTTCAAGGGCTGAATTCGACCAACGAACAACAACACTGGGCCATCGCCCAATTCGAGCGCACGACGGGCGCCCGTCTTGTCTCCGGGTGCGAAAAAAGCATGTTCCACACCAGGGGCAACAATTTCAATTTTCCCGGGTGGATTGCCGTAGAGATCCACGAATTGGCGTTCTTCTTCTGTACAACTCACGCAAATCGCGTCTGAACAACCAATCACTTCGGTTTCAGATTGTTCACGCAATTTTGGCTCGGGGTCTCCTCCTAACGATTTCACACGTGCGAACGTGTGAAACGTGGAGACCAAAGGGACATCGAGCTCATGTTTGAGCGAATGCCCACTCAGCCCGCTCAGCCAGTAATTGGCATGAATCACATCGGTGCCACCATTTTTGGTGATGTGATCGAGGACTTTGTCGGTGAACTCGGGAACGATCCCATACAAGTCACCTTTTTCTAAGTCAACATCGCCGGCCGGAATATGGACCACGGTGTGATTGGGCTCTACGTGAATCTCGCGCGGAGCGTCTGTGCGAGTGGCCCGTGTGTAGGTGGTGCAATCCACCCCTGCATGGGCAAGTGCCGAGACCAATTCTCGGACATAGACGTTCATCCCACCACCGTCTCCAACGCCTGGTTGGGCCAAAGGAGAGGTGTGAAGCGAGAGAACTGCTACACGACGCATGCTGGTTAAAACCTATCGAGGGTCTGAAAGATTCCCGTCACGGTCTTCCTGTTCAGTCTCAACACCTTGCAGAGAAAGAAAAGACCGGTACACAGACAACAGTGAATGTTTCTGTTCGGTCGTTAAAAACTCATCCGCATGAATCGCTTCGGGTACCGAACTGACCTCGGGGGGAGTCCCATCCAAAATCCCAGCACGTATATACAACGTCTCGGCAGAAATCTCGAGCGCTCGAGCGATCTGCTGCAAAATGTCTGCCGACGGTCGTCGAATGCCACGTTCGATCTGCGACAAGTACGGGTTAGAGACTCCGGCGGCGCGCGCTAAGTCGCGAATACTTTTCTGTGCGTTCTCTCTTTGAACGCGAATGAATTCACCCACGTCATGCAAGGCATCTCCAGGCAACTTGGCCATCGATGTCACGAATCCTTCACGACAGAAGATGCGCCGCTCTCGCGCACTTTCTTCACTAGTTCTGCTGTCAGAGCATCAATCTGATCGAAGAGTTCATGCCGCATTTGCGAACACGTCTTTTCAAACATCTCAAGTGCACCCAACAATTCGCCGAGATCTTTGTCATCGAGCGAGTCCATTGATTCAAACGAAAAATGTGCGCACACGTCGTCAAGTTCTTTAACTAAGTGATGGTCAGCGGGCACATTTGTCTCGCGCGGTGGACGTGCACTACCGCCACCATGTTGTTGACCGAACACATCGGCAAGTCGTTCCTCCAACGATGAAGTAGGAAGGTCGCTGCCTTGCGCTCTGCGTCTCTGTTCATCACGCACCAAATCGATTCGACCTTGAGCCAACCGGCGAACAAATGAAATCGCATCTTCCTCGGCTTGCAGTGCTTGGCGACGAGCTCGAATCTCAGCCACTGATGTTGGTGAATTCTCTGACATCACATGCCTCCAGATACGGGCGGAAGAACCGCTACTTCATCATTATCGCCCACAACATGCGACGTGGGTACTTCTTCCCCATTCACCCATACTTTGCTCATCTGAACTACATCTGCAAACGACTTGCCAAACACCGATATTGCGTTTCGCAGGACCTCATCCACAGTCGTTCCCTCACAATGCATCGACGACACACCAGCTGCTTCACGAGCTTGAGCAAACAATCGCAACAGTGCCATCGGTTGTGAGCGTAGTCGTCAGCCTTGGCTATCGCTTACAGCAAATGAACTGCAGGTGACCCATCAACAAATTCGCCAACGCGAAACCATTCACCTTCGCTCGTCAATGTGTCGGCACACTCTGGTGTCACTGCAGCGAGAAGACCTCCCGACGTTTGGGGGTCCATGCACAATGCGACAGCGGAATCATCGATATTGGTGACCAAGTGATTTCCCAGATACGACCGATTGCGGGGATCGCCACCTGTTCGATGACCCATCTCTGCGAGAGCGCGCGCACCGTCATAAAGAGGGAGAGCATTCGTGTGAACGCGCAGCACCACTCCAGATCGATCGGCAATTTCCCAACCATGACCGGCCAATCCATATCCCGTCACATCGGTCACTGCGTGAACGTGATTAGGGTTTTGCGATAGTTGTTCTGCTGCACGTCGATTCAAAGTTTTCATTCCCGCAATCGCTTGCTGTTTCTGATTGTCATTGCCTGCTGCGGTGACGAGCCCTGTTCCCAATGGTTTCGACAACACGGCGACGTCGCCTGGTTGCGCGCCTGCTTTGCGAAATATTTTCTTCGGATCGACAACACCTTGCACTGCAAGACCAAAAATTGGTTCTGGATTTCGAATCGTGTGGCCACCCGCAATAGACCCGCCCGCTTGTGCAACGGTGTCACTCGCTGCTGCAAAAATCTCGGCAATGACTTCACGAGGTAAGTGTTCGGGGAAGGCCGCAATGTTGACGGCGAGGATGACTCGCCCTCCCATCGCAAACACGTCGCTACATGCATTGGCTGCAGCAATGGCACCAAAGTCATACGGGTCATCTACCAAGGGAGGAAAAAAATCGGTGGTCGACACCAACGCGACGTCATCGGTGATTTGATACACCGCAGCATCATCGAATGGAGCCAACCCGACCAACAATGAAGAATCAAAACCGGTAGGTAGTTCGGCAACCATGTCAGCAAGCAAAGATGCTCCCCATTTGGCAGCGCACCCACCGCACGATGTCCATTCGGTGAGTTTGATGTTGTGACCACTGGAGCTCATGGCTATGAAACTACTAGTTTGACCTGAATGAAATCCGAGCCTGTTCGACCACCGTCGGTTGACTCCGTCGCGCGTGAACTCTCGGAATCTTTCTCCTTGCCACATGCAATTCTTGTCGATTGCGCACGGCGTGCAATTGCTGACGACCCTGCACATGCAAGCGACACTGCTCGACGCTACGCACAAGTTTTCGCCGATGCCATGTTGGTCGACGTCGTGAATGCAACGGGAGTTCTCCTTCATACCAATCTCGGACGTGCTCCTCTGCCCGATCTTTCAATCGGTCGCGCATCAAATCTTGAATTTGACATGACCACCGGTCAAAGAGGGTCCCGCCACAGCGCGATTGCTCAATTGATTTCAGTATTGACGGGCGCAGAAGATGCGATTGTTGTCAACAACAACGCAGCCGCGGTGATGTTGGTGTTGGCCGCGCTCGCACATGATCGTGATGTTGCCGTGTCACGTGGAGAAAGTGTCGAAATCGGTGGGGGCTTTCGAATCCCAGAGGTCATGGAACAATCTGGGGCTCGCCTTGTTGACGTCGGAACAACAAATCGCACACGCTTGTCTGATTACGAAAAAGCCATCAATTCCAAACGACATGATGTCGCGCTTGTGATGAAAATTCATCCATCAAATTTTGCGATTGAAGGTTTCACACAAGATGTGTCGATTTCGGAACTTGCAACATGTTCGGTACCTGTTGTTGCAGATATTGGTTCTGGGCTCATTGACAACACATGTCCGTGGCTACACGGCGTGACACCGCAGATTCCCCACTGGCTTGTCAATGAGCCGGCAGCCAAGCAAGCCATCTCAGATGGTGCGGCTCTCGTGACATTCAGTGGCGACAAAATTTTGGGTGGACCACAATGTGGAATCATCGCGGGGAAAAAAGATCTTGTTGAAAAATGTGCACGCCATCCGTTTATGAGAGCACTACGTCCCGGCGGGCACACGATTTTGGCATTACAAGAGACGTTGATGTCATATTGTGCACGCACAGCGTGTGAGGACATCCCTTTCTGGTTCATGGTGAGCCAATCTGCCGATGCCATTCGTGAACGCGCAGACGCAATCGTCCGCGACACACACATGGGCCGCGTTATTGCACTCGACTCGTTGGTGGGCGCCGGATCAGCGCCTGGTACGACACTGCCCTCGTATGGAATTGCTTGTCCCGGAGATGTACGACAACGTTTGCGTTCGCATTCAATCCCCGTCATTGCGCGAACCATCGATGACACAACGTATTTGGATTTGAGAAGTGTTCATCCGAATGATGACGTGGTGATTCGCGACGCACTTGTTTCTCTCGGGCAGTAAGTGTCGTTATGCCTGTCATCGCCACTGCAGGACATGTGGACCATGGAAAGTCCTCGCTGATTCAGACCTTGACTGGAATCAATCCTGATCGCCTGGAGGAAGAAAAACGCAAAGGAATGACGATTGATTTGGGCTTCGCTCACGTCACCACACAGGGCACCACGTTGAGTTTTGTCGACGTGCCGGGTCACGCTGATTTCATCCGCACCATGATTTCTGGCGTCACGGGAGTCGATATTGCGCTCCTCGTCATCGACGCGGGAGAAGGCTGGAAGCCACAAACAGAAGAACATCTCGGAATTCTCGAAGTGTTAGGCGTAAGACACGGAGTCGTTGCAATGACGAAATGCGACAAATGGGATGCGGATCATCTCAATCGGCGCCGTCAAGAGATTCACGACAGGTTGTCATCAAGTTCTGTTGTATGGCACGACATTGTCCCAACATCCGTTGTCACCCAAGAGGGACTAGACGCCCTTGTCGACATTTTGGCGTCGTTGACAGTGCAGACATCACGCACCACTCGTCCAGGTTCAGCACGTTTATTTATAGATCGCGTGTTTTCGATGAAGGGTTCCGGCACGGTTGTCACTGGCACGTTGGACACCGCACCTCTTCACACTGATGATGCACTGGTCATTGCGCGAACACAACAACCGGTTCGTATTCGAGAAATTCAAGTGCACGGAAAATCGGTGGAGAACTGTGAGCCAGGATCGAGATGTGCAATCAATGTCACCGGAGTCGACTCTGATGCATTGACACGTGGTGATGCATTGATAACACCTGGTGGTTGGATTACAACATCGGTATTCGATGCCCAGATCGCATTATTACCTGGGCTTAATAAACCACTGACGCATCGAGGGAGTTTCACCATCCATATCGGAAGCGACTATCAATCAGCATCGATTCGTATTCTTGAAAACAGCGAAATTCTTCCGAATACAACGGGGAAAGTACGCGTGCGCTTTTCACGTCCTCTACCGCTTGTTCCAAGCGACAAATTCTTGCTGCGAGACACGAGTACCAACACAACACTTGGTGGGGGGACGATTCTCGATGTCGATCCCATCACGCGAGTCTCACTCGCACGCCCAGAAGGCACAGTTGAATCAATCATGCGCAATCGCGGCTTTATCGATATCAATCGTGCGCGACTTTTGACTGGAGTGGACCTCACGCCAGTGGTTGGCGACTGGTTCGCACGTGCAGATGACATCGACACGACGAAAACGTCATTGCGTGAGAGATTAAAAACCGCCAACGAAATGCGGCTCGCCGAACTTCTGCCATACGAACGTGAACTGTTGTCTCACATTGATGGCGTTGTGATCGAAAATGGCATCGCTCGTCTGGGGGACATCACATCGATAGATGAACATCCCGTAGCTCAACTCATCAGGCAGTGGGGTCTCACAGGGTCCTCGAGCAGTGATCTTGATCGCAATGTCGTGCGTCAACTTGTTCAACGTGGAGTCGTCTTCGAACACGACTACATCGCTTTTCATCGCGACACGCTCGAATCTCTTCGACCACAGCTCACCTATTTATGGGAACAATCGCCAGATGGCTTTACCGTGGCCGAACTACGCACCGCACTTTCGATTACTCGCAAGCATGCTGTGCCACTCGCGGAATGTCTCGACAAATACGGTCTCACCAAGCGAAGTGGAGACACACGTCTTCGCGGTCATCGTTGGTGATTTTTCCCATCACAGTCAATGCCGTACACGAAAAGAGTGATGGCGGAGGCGGACGGGAATCGAACCCGCCGAACGGGGATCGCCCGTTCCAACTGTTTTGAAGACAGTGAAGCCCACCAGGTACTCGTACGCCCCCGCAATGAGGGTACCGTTCTTTTATGTCCCAGTCTTCTTCGATCGAGCCATCACACGGACACATTGCTCCCGTCCTTCCAGACGGATTGGTTGTGATTGTCAAACGCGAATGTGCGACATGTCAGATGGTGGAACCTGTCCTCGCTGAGATAATTCACGCTGATCTCCCATTGACCGTTTACACACAAGATGACCCATCTTTCCCATCAACAGTGAAAGCCGTTCACGACAGCGACCTCTCCATCTCATGGCATCACGACATTGAAACTGTTCCGACTGTGTTGAAGATTGAGAACGGACGCGAAGTGGCGCGCACTATCGGTTGGTCGAAACAACAGTGGCGAGAACTGACTGGCGTATCCGACCTCGGTGAACAACTACCGGACATGCGACCTGGTTGCGGTTCGATGAGTGTTGATCCTGATCGCGTTGATGCGTTACGTGCATTGTTCACTGGCTCACCCATCACGTCGCGCACCGTTGAGTTCTCATCAGCTGAAGACGAATTTGAAGCAATGTATGCCCGCGGATGGACGGACGGCTTCCCCGTTATTCCGCCCACTCGTGAGCGCGTATTGAAGATGTTGACGGGAACCCAGCGCCATCCTCAAGATGTCGTCGCGTTGTGTCCTCCCGACTTGGTTGAACTAACTGTTGAAAAGATCGCCATTAATGCGGTGATGGCAGGGTGTCTACCTGAATATTTGCCGTGGGTCATCGCGGCACTTGAGGCCGTGTGTAACGACGAATTCAACATGCACGGTGTGTTGGCGACAACGATGCCGGTTGGGCCGGTGATTGTGTGCAACGGTCCAGGCACCAAAGCAATCGGAATGAACTCTGGAATCAATGTGTTTGGTCAAGGAAACCGAGCCAACAACACCATCGGTCGGGCAGTGCAACTGACGGTACGAAATGTCGGCGGTGGACGACCAGGAGAAGTGGACCGTGCAACGCACGGCAATCCTGGAAAGATCTCATTTTGCTTTGCCGAAGATGAAGACGGTTCACCTTTCACATCATTGGCCACCGAGCGCGGAATACCTGAAGGTGCAAATGCAGTCACAGTTTTTGCAGGTGAAGGTCCGCGCTGCATTGTTGATCAACTTGCACGTACTGCAGACGAACTTGTGAACTCATACGTTGCATGCCTCTTAACCGTGCATCATCCCAAATTGATTCTGGCCTTCGATGCGATCTTGACTGTTAGTCCCGACCATGGACGCGTCTTTGCTGAGGCGGGTTGGACTCGCGAGAAATTGATCTCCGAAATAATGGAACGAAGTCAGCGCCCGGGAACAGAACTTGTTCGAGGCGCACACGGCATGGCAGAAGGCGTGCCGAGTCACTTGGAAAGCGCCACTCTTCCGAAATTCAGAAATGGTGGATTACTTCTCACATATGCCGGTGGTGGAGCAGGTTTGTTTTCCTCTGTTATCGCAGGCTGGGCAAACGGTCAGATTGGAAGCGACCCCGTCACGCGCCTCGTCGGAAACTAAGGGCGTCATTCGTGACATACTAAAAGAGATGTCATCGCTCACCATCTTGGATCCAACAAACGAATCGCGTCCTGCGACTCGCACGCTGTTGGCGCGACCATCGAGTCTCGAGGGTCAAGTTGTGGGACTGCTCGACATTTCGAAGCCACGTGGAAATATCTTTCTCGATCGCATCGAAGAAAAGCTGCAACAACACGGTGCAAAGACTCTTCGTTTTGCCAAACCCACTTTCACCAAGCCTGCTCCTGTTGATCTGCGACACGAAATCGCAACGCAGTGCACATTGGTCATCGAAGCTCTTGCTGATTGAGGCAGCTGTACGACGTGCAGTGTGCACGACATCGCAGATTTAGAACTTCGAGGAATCCCAGGAGTATTCGTTGCCTCTGATGAATTCGTCAGTGCAGCAGATGCCCAATCACTGGCGCTTGGCTTTCCTACTCTCAAACGAGTTTTCACAAGCCATCCAATTCAGGATCGCACTGATGCCGAGATGATTGCACTGGCTGACACGGTCTTTGACCAGATTCTCGCTGCAATCGTGCAATAACTAAACTCTTCTGGTGACCTCGACCACCCGAATACTGATGCTTCGCCATGGGCAAAGCGAGTGGAATGCCCTGGGTCGTTGGCAAGGTCAGGCCGATATCGAACTGACTGACCTCGGATATGAACAAGCACGACGTGCAGCGGAAAAATTGGGAATGTTCGATGCGGTGATCTCTAGCGATTTACTTCGCGCCCATCGCACCGCGTCCATCATCGCTGAAGGTCTGGGGATTGGAATGTTGGAACCCGACCCTCGGTTGCGCGAGACAGATGTTGGCGAATGGCAAGGCTTGACGCACACACAAATCGAACGTGATTGGCCAGGATTTCTTGCCGAACACAAGCGCCCACCGGGATTTGAAAAAGATGAATCCATCGTTGATCGAGTGACGTCAGCGCTCGCGGACTTATCCCGCAATTTCGAAGGTGCCGAGATTTTGTGTGTTGCACATGCAGGAGTCATTCGGGTGATGCGTCGTGCTCACAATGTTGTCGACACTCGCATTGCGAATCTCGGTGGATGCCATTTCATTGTTCGCCATCAACCGTCTGTCTCCATCGAAATTGGCGACGTGGTTGATCTTTTTGAGCACGGAGAACTTGGAGAAGAGTTGTAAGCGTGTTTGCTCGATCTTTAGATCGGTCGTACGCGCCGGTTGTAACCAGAAATCTTGACCGACTCGTATGGGGGCGACTTGTCTCCAACGCCTGCTACCGATTTGCCCCACCATTCATCGCTGTGATTGCAAGGGGCCTGGACGTCACCGTCTCCCAACTGGGTGTGGCATTCATGATCGGTGAATTTGCTGGTCTTTTGTCGCCGATCATTGGTCGATTCATCGATCGAGCAAATCGATTGGTCTCGATGATGATGGGAATTGTTTTCATCACAGTGTCTGTCGTGGTGCTGGCGAGTGCGACCAATCTGATTGTGTTCGGAATCGGCATGTTCATCATGAGTTGTGCAAAGGTCCTCTTCGACACCTCGCTCATCGTGTGGGTTAATGACCACGTTCCCTACGAACGCCGTGGACGTATTGTCGGCATCATCGAAACCTCGTGGGCACTTTCGTTGTTTATCGGCGTTGCAGCGATGGGAATCGCAACCGCACTGTTCTCGTGGCGCATCGGTTTCTTGCTAGGTGGCGTAGCAATGGCAATTACCGGAGTACTCATTGCAATGGGGCTTCCTCATCACGAGGCCCATGCGCCGGCTCGAACTCAACAACGCGGCAAGATTCCGAAGAACGCTCCGTTCATTTTCGTTTCAGCATTTTTTCTGATGGGAGCAAGCCAATGCGTTGGCATCACCTTTGGTCCCTGGTTTGAAGATGAATTCGGACTGACAAGTTTCGGATTGATTGTCATTGTTGTGGTCCTCGGAATTTTCGAATTGGGTTCGAGCATCGGAAGTAGCCGGGTAACAGACAGATGGGGTAAGGAAACAAGTGTGATGCGTGGAGTTTTGGTGATGGTTGTCGCCGGCCTCGTGATGACAACCGGCCATCAATTTTCGTTTTTTGCAATTCCGATGTTGATTCTCTATGTCGCTGGATTCGAATTCGCTCTTGTCAGCATGCTCCCCATCGCTGCAAACTTGGTTCCATCTGCTGGAGGAATTGGTCTGGGCCTCACCGTGGGTGCGGGAACGTTAGGTCGTGCGATTTTCAGCAGTGTTGCGACGTCGCTGTATGACAATGTAGGTCCATTAGGGCCAGCAATTGCCGCCAGCATCCTGGCGATTCTGACTGCGGTGTGTATTCAGGCCTATACCCGATCGGCGCGATAGCCGTTCGTGATTGGCATACGCCGATCTTTGCCGAATGCTTTCGTTGACACGCGAACTCCAGGCGCACACTGTCGTCGCTTGTATTCATTCACATCAACCAGGCGCGCAATGCGGGCAACAACATCAGCAGAAAATCCAAGAGCAACTATTTCTGGTGCAGTGAGATCGTTGTCGATGTAGTGACGAAGAATTGGATCGAGAATTTCATATGGCGGCAGACTTTGGTCGTCACGCTGATCTGGCCGAAGTTCGGCAGATGGTGGCTTGGTTAACACCGACTCGGGAATAATCGTGCGCTGTGCACGTTCATTTATGCGACGACTCAGAGCGAATACGTCTGTTTTATATACGTCTTTGATTAACGCATAACCACCAGCTGAATCACCATAGATCGTGAAGTATCCAACAGCCATCTCGCTCTTGTTTCCGGTCGTCAGTACCATCCAGCCGAACTTGTTACTCAGTGCCATCAATGTCATTCCGCGACAACGGCTCTGCAAATTCTCCTCGGTCAGATCTGCTGCGTGACCGGTAAACGACGGACTCAACATCTCCAAATACGAAGAAAAAGCTGGCTCAATTGAGATCACTCGATGGTCAATTCCTAACGCCTTCGCTAGCGCTTCAGCATCATCCAGCGAACCTTGACTTGAATAACGCGAGGGCATCGCAACACCGTGGACGTGTTGTGCGCCCAATGCTTCAACTGCAATTGCAGCCACAATCGAAGAATCGATTCCACCCGAGAGACCGATAACAACATCGGTGAACCCGTTCTTTGTGACGTAGTCACGTGTACCAAGAACTAATGCGTGATACACCCGGTCTATCTCGTCATCAAACGGCACTACCTTGCCACCGTCAACTAAACCGTTTGCTCCCACCGTGACAATTGCAAAGTCTGGCGTGAATGATGCAAGTCGCGTGGCGATTGATGCATCGGATGCAACGACAACACTTGATCCATCAAATACCAATTCGTCTTGGCCACCCACCTGATTGACGTAGACGATCGCACAGCCTGTCTCACGCGCACGTTGTGACAACATTTCTTCGCGTTCTTGATATTTACCTTGATGAAAAGGGGAACCATTCAAATTCAACAACACTTGTGCACCGCGCTGTGCCTGCTTGGCTGCTGGCCCATCGGCAAACCACATGTCTTCACAAATTGATAGACCCACCGAGATGCCGTTGATCTCACAAAGTCCATCTTCGACTTTTTCACCGGGGGTGAAGTAGCGGTCTTCATCGAACACGGAATAATTCGGAAGCAGTTGTTTGTGATACACGGACTCGATGCGACCATGTCGGCACAATGCAGCTGCGTTGTACAACGCACCGTCGCGTTGATCAACAAACCCCACCACCGCCGCGCATGATTGTGTGCGATGGGCAATGCGCAAAAGTGCATCAAGATTCTGAGCCACGAAAGCGCTCTTCAGCAACAAGTCTTCGGGCGGATATCCCGTCACCGACAATTCGGGGTAGACGACGACGTCACAATTGGCTTCTGCTGCCTTGGCATAATCAGCCAGAATCTTCGATTCATTGCCCACCAAATCGCCAACAACAGGGTTCAACTGCGACAAAGCAACCCGAATTGAGCCACCAGATGCCTGATTGGGCGAAGAACTCACGCCTTGAGGCTAACCAGTGACCCCACCAAACCTTGTCTCCATAAGGGTTGTAGACGCCCGCAGCCCCCGCTGGCACCGTTTCACACAGCGTTCACAATTATGAAAAGGAAGAGAAATAGCGTCCTGCCATCCTGTAGTCATAGAAAAACGGGAGTCATCCCCCACACGAGAAGAAGGAACACAGCATGCCAATTCAGGCCGAATACATCTGGATCGACGGAACCAAGCCAACCCCACTGCTTCGCTCCAAGACCAAGGTTCTCCCCGATTTCGCCGGCGCGATTTCCGATATGCCAATGGACGAATGGGGATTTGACGGTTCCTCAACAGAACAAGCAAGCGGCGACGCTTCTGACTGCATCTTGCGTCCAGTATTCCACTGCCCCGATCCGATTCGAGGTGGAAAGAACGTCTTGGTGATGTGTGACGTTCTGCTCGCAAAGACAGGCGAGCCACATCCGTCCAACACTCGTGCGCAGTGTGCAGAAGTTGCCGCAAAGTACAAAGACCAAGAGATGTGGTACGGCATCGAACAGGAATACACGATGTTGCGTCTTGATGGCAGCCCATACGGTTTCCCCGTGGGCGGATATCCAAAGCCACAAGGTCCGTACTACTGCGGCGTCGGCGCAGGACGAGTTGTTGGTCGCGAAATCATCGAAGCACACACACAAGCTTGTATCGATGCGGGCCTTCGTATCTCTGGCACCAACGCTGAAGTGATGCCAGGACAATGGGAATTCCAAATTGGACCAGCAGATGCGCTATCGGTGTCTGACCACATGTACGTGGCTCGCTGGTTGTTGCATCGCATTGCCGAGGACTACAACGTAGTGATCTCGTTTGACGCGAAACCAGAAAAGGGTGACTGGAACGGTGCAGGTGCACACACCAACTTCTCGACTCGTGCCATGCGCGAGAGCTACGACGCAGTGATCGCAGCATGTGAAAAGCTTGGAACGCGAGTGATGGAACACGTGAACAACTACGGTCACGACATTCAAAGCCGCCTCACCGGTAAGCACGAGACAGCTCCATGGAACCAGTACTCATACGGTGTCTCCAACCGTGGTGCATCGGTCCGTATCCCTTGGCAGGTAGAGCGCGATCAGCGTGGTTATGCCGAGGATCGTCGTCCGAACGCAAACTGTGACCCGTACCTTGTGACACGCCTAATCCTTGAAACGGTGTGCGGATAATCCGTCAAAACCTATAAAACGTCGGAAACGGGGGGCCATTGGCCCCTCGTTTTTGCTCGTAAGTAGCCAACTACCCCATTTGGGGACAGACTGAGGGAATGAGCGAGATGCTCGATCAACACCGTGACTATGTTTTGCGAACTGTCGAAGAACGAGGCGTTCGCCTCGTGCGTTTGTGGTTCACCGATGTTTTGGGGACCCTCAAAAGTTTCGCCATCACGCCAGCCGAACTAGAAAATGCACTCAACGACGGTATGACCTTCGATGGGTCCTCCATCGATGGCTATTCGCGCACCGAAGAGTCGGACGTTCTAGCGATTCCCGATCCCAACACTTTTGAGGTTCTCCCATGGGTTGATCCAAAGACCGCAGAAGCTCGCGTGTTCTGTGACATTCACAATTTGGATGGAACGACCTTTGGCGGAGACCCACGCCAAGTTCTCCGACGAAATCTCGATGCTGCTCGCGCAGATGGATTCGAGTTTTTGATTGCTCCCGACATCGAGTACTTCTATTTCGAACACCCCAAAAAAGGTGAGGCTCCTGTTCCCTTGGACGAAGGTGGCTTTTTCGATCTGACAACTACCGATGTTGCCTCATCTTTGCGTAAAGAAACAATTCGCACACTCGAAGTGTTGGGCATCCCCGTCGAATATTCATTCCATGAAGACGC
The DNA here is from genome assembly GCA_041173945.1 of Actinomycetota bacterium. Taxonomy (GTDB): domain Bacteria; phylum Actinomycetota; class Acidimicrobiia; order Acidimicrobiales; family Ilumatobacteraceae; genus UBA2093. The sequence continues at coordinate 3,040 of JBEDHS010000183.1, read as the reverse complement.
GCCGAGCCAACAGGAAATCGATCTGCGCCATACCGATGCACTGACCATGGCAGATTCGGTGATGACGTTCCGCATGATCGTGAAAGAAATTGCGGCAATGCACAATGTGCATGCCACATTTATGCCAAAGCCACTTGAAGGTGTCCAAGGATCGGGCATGCACTTGCATCTGTCGTTATTCAAAGACGATGCAAATGCTTTTTACTCACCCGATGATCCACATATGTTGTCGCCTATCGCCAAATCGTTCATGGCTGGACTTCTGCATCATGCAGCTGAAATCACTGCAGTCACAAATCAGTACGTCAACTCATATAAACGACTTGTTCCCGGATTTGAAGCACCCGTTCATGTCAGTTGGGCACGCAACAACCGCAGTGGCCTCATTCGTGTTCCCATTCCAAAACGTGGCAACCCCAATGCCACTCGAATTGAATATCGATCGCCAGACCCAGCCTGTAACCCCTACTTAGCTTTTTCGGTGATGCTGGCTGCAGGCATGAAAGGCATTCGTGAGGGCTATGAATTACCCGCCGAAGCTGACGCCAACTTGTTCCAAATGAGCGACACTGAATTAGCCAAACTCGGCGTGACGCAACTTCCCCAGTCACTATCTGATGCATTGAAATTAATGGAGAAGTCTGAACTTGTTGCCGAGGCTCTCGGTGAACATATCTTTGACTGGTTCTTACGTAACAAACGACGTGAGTGGATGGAGTACAAAACACAAGTGACTCCATACGAGATCAATCGATACCTGAGGTCGTTGTAAACCCAATGGGCTCTGAGATGATCGTCGTCTTCCCCGGAACAACAAGTCCGGATTTGGCACGCACTCTTGATCTTGGCGGCTACCGATGGAAAGCCGTTGGCGACGCCAACGAGGCCCAACGCATCGAACCACAAGAGGGATGGCTCGGTGCGATCATCTCGTGCGACGAGGATCCAGAATCGGCATGGGCTTTTGCCCGATCAATCCGTAAACGCGATAACCCTGTCAATGCAGTGTTGTTGCTTATCTCTGGTGCACAGTTGGCAGAACTTGAACTGCGCGATGAATTATTCGATGATTTCTGTTTAACGCCATTTCACCCGCGCGAATTAGAAGCGCGACTTCGACATATGTTCTCTTTGGTCTCTGGCGCGCCGCGGGCTGACCTTGTCGAAAATTCTGGATTGGTCCTCAATTTGGAGACCTACCAAGCAACCTTCAACGGTCGTCCATTAGATCTGACTTTTATGGAATATGAACTCTTGAAGTTCCTGGCGCAAAACCCCGGCAAGGTGTTCACCAGAGAAATGTTGCTCTCTCGAGTGTGGGGATACGAGTACTACGGCGGTGCGCGAACGGTCGACGTTCACGTCCGTCGACTACGAGCCAAATTGGGCGAAGAACACGCCAACCTGATTCAAACGGTTCGTTCGGTCGGTTACCGATTCGGTCAAGGACGCTGGGGAAATTAGTTAAATTTCTCGAGCGAAGGCGATAACCGAGTTCGCAATCATCTGCACCGCCACTGCTGCCAAAATCATTCCCGCAACACGGGCGAGAAGAATGACTCCGGATGGTCGAACCAATTTCACGAACAATCCACTAAATCTGAGTGCCAACAAACTGACGGATAACGCAATGGCTATTCCGCCTAAAACACTGAACCATTCTCCAACACCTTCTGCACGTTGGAAAAATAAAATGGTGGCAACGATTGTTCCCGGTCCAGCCAACAGTGGAGTACCTAAAGGCACCATGGCGATTGCGGTGCGATCTTCTGGCGATGCTGCTGCATAACTTTCTTCTTCGGTCTTGCCATGAAGCAACTGCAGTGCAACGAGAAGCAAGAGCAAACCACCCGCACCTTGCAGTGCAGGAACAGAGACTTTCAAATAGTCAAGAATCGTCTGCCCTCCAATTGCAAAAATTGAGATAACGAGAAATGCGGTGCCAATAGCGAGATACGCAGCTCGATGTCGTTCTTTTTCAGACAGACGAGAGGTGACTGCCAAAAAAATGGGGACATTTCCTGGAGGATCCAAAATGACCAGCATTGTGACGACAACTTCACCTAAAAGATTCACGTGACAAGGCTAGTGGTGGTTCAGGTCAGCACCTCAAGAAGCATCAACACACCGAATAAGACAAAGATCGCTGCCGAGCCATATTTGATGAGACTTCGTGGGATCTTGTCACCGACGTACTTCCCCAACAACAGTGCTAGTCCATCAGCAGACACCATCCCCGCTGTTGCGCCGAGCCACGTACCGAACAGATGACGATCGGTTGCCAAAGTCATCGACGACAACATTGTCTTGTCACCGAGTTCTGCGACAAAAAACATCACTGCGATAGAAAAAACGACTCGTCGAGGAGTGAATGTTGGAGAAGTTTCGACATCCTCGTCATCGGCATCACGCAGAGTCCAGATTGCAAAACCAAAAAATGCGATTGCTGCCACTGCATTAATGAACGTTGTCGGAAGTGCCGCACCAAGAACACCACCTACTCCCACAGAGATCGCTTGGAGAAGCATTGTCGCACTTGTGACTGCAACAAGAACAGGAAGCGCCTTGTATCGGGTGGCAAGTGTCAATGTCAATAATTGGCTCTTGTCGCCAAACTCGGCTGCAAAGACAACACCGAAACTGAGAAAAATGGCAGCGAGCATTACTTAGTCCAATTTTTGCATCGCGCGTGCAAAACGTGCGTGAACCGCCAACATCTCATCGACTCTGTTGCTCACAAGCTGAGAGCTGCGCACAATCAATCTCCCATTCACCATCGTGTCGCGAACAGAAAGTGGCCCGCATCGCAACCATGCTTCAACGGGATCGGCGAGTGCGCCAGCAAATCGAACACCGGATAGATCCCACACTGCAATATCTGCAACTTGTCCGACAACTAGTTGGCCAATTTCACCAATGCGTCCCAAACACCCGGCGCCCCCGAGTGTTGCCATCTCCAAAGCCATGCGAGCGTCAGCTGCATCTGCTCCGCTGCGTAGTTTGGCTAACAACATTGCTTGGCGTGCCTCTAGCCATAAAG
>JBEDHS010000182.1:0-7443 GCA_041173945.1 Actinomycetota bacterium | reverse complement strand
TCACATAGTTCTGTTTTCTTGGAATGAATCGGTGCCTGCTGGGCATGCTGCAATAGCCGCTCAGGAGTTGCGCAGATACGCCACAACTCTCGGTGGGTTGGTGTCGTATCACTGTGGTGAAAATCTCGGTCTCACCAATGGCGCAGCAGACTTTGCTGTGTCAGCAGTCTTTGAAGACGAAGAGTCGTGGCACGCATATGACACGGCAGATGAACACAACCGTATTCGCGCGGAAATTTTCCAGCCGTATGTTGCGACACGAACGGTCATTCAATTCCGTTCGTAACACTTTTTAGGCAGATGTAGATTCCAGGGCTCGACGAACCAACACGCGAGCAAGGTGCTCACGGTATTCAGCCGATGCGTTTGCATCTGATTGCGGCTCCGCTTCTGCGGCAGCAAGTTCGGCGGCTTCTGCAATGCTCGCGCCGTTTGCAATTGCTTGGGAAACGCTCGTCGCCAAGATGGGAACTGATCCCATGTTGACAAGACCAACACCGGATTCGTTTCCGCGTTTCCACGCGGCAACGCCCACAATTGCCCAGTCTTGAGCACGACGATTGAATTTCTGGAAACCCCATGTTGCGCCGTTCATTTTGGGAATGCGAATTTCAGTCAACATTTCATCGGGGTTCAATTCGGACTCGAGAAAGCCTTTATGAAAATCGACTGCGGCGATCTCGCGTGTGCCGTTTGGCCCTTGGGCAATGTATGTGGCACCCAATGCCAAAGCGGTCGCGGGCAAATCCGATGCAGAGTCGGAGTGGGCGATTGAGCCACCGATTGTTCCACGGTGTCGCACTTGTGGGTCACCCACGTGGCTTGCCGCATTTGCCAATAAGGGCAGATGCTCGAGGATGATGGGCGATTTTTCGACATCCATATGACGGGTCATTGCACCGATTGCAATGTAGGAACCCGCGTCCTTGATGTAGGACAAGTCTGTGATGCGAGCAATGTCGATCAACACCGATGGTTGAGCGAGACGCAATTTCATTAGCGGTAACAAACTGTGACCACCAGCGAGAAATTTCGCGTCTTCGCCGTATTCACCAACGAGAGCAATTGCTTCTTCTGCAGACGATGCTCGTTTGTAGTCAAAAGGTGCAGGAATCATGTCGTCGTCTCCTTATTTTGCCTTGGCGGCGGCAAGCACCGATTGAACAATGTTGTGGTATCCCGTGCAACGGCACAGGTTTCCTTCTAGTCCGATACGCACGTCTTCTTCGGTGGGGTTTGGGTTCTCTTTCAACAAACTGATCGATGCCATCACCATGCCTGGTGTGCAAAATCCGCACTGCAGTCCGTGGTTATCCATAAATGCTTGCTGCATGGGGTGCATCACGCCATCTTTGGCGAGTCCTTCAATGGTGGTGACCTCGCATCCATCTGCCTGCACGGCCAACATGGTGCAACTCTTGACCGATTCACCATTGACATGAAGCGAGCATGCCCCACAGCTGGAGGTGTCGCATCCGATGTTGGTGCCAGTTAAGCCGAGGGTTTCTCGCACATATTGCACGAGCAGTGTGCGTGGTTCGACATCGCTTTCATGTCGTGTTCCGTTGACGGTGATTGTGACTTTCATGGTTGTCTTCTTTCGTGTCGTTCTGTCGTTATCGAGCTTCTTGGATTGCTGCCCAGACGCGCTGTGCGGTTGTAGGCATGTCGATGTGTCGCACACCTAAGTGCGAGACCGCGTCAATGACAGCGGACTGCAGAGCGGGAGTTGCACCGATTGTTCCTGATTCACCGATGCCCTTTGCGCCAATCAAGTTGTTTGGTGTGGGTGTCTCCATGTGCACCACTGTCACGCTGGGCAATTCGGCAGCAGAGATGAAGGCGTAGTCAGCCAAGTTCGACGTGATGGGGTTACCGTCGGCGTCGTAGACCACTTCTTCAAGTAGTGCTTGTGCGGCACCTTGGGCGACGCCACCGTGAATCTGTCCTTCCAAGAGCAGCGGATTCAACACGGTGCCCGCATCGTCACATGCGGTGTGAGCAATGTGTGTGGCTTTGCCCGTCTCAATATCGACTTCGACAACGGCAACATGTGCACCGAAGGGGAATGTTGGCCCTGTGACCCCAATGACATCTGAATGAACAAGTCCGCCGGACTGCTTTTCTGCAACAGCCAGGTCTGCCCATGTTTTTGACACCGCAGGTGTTCCTGCAACATGGAACACGCCTTTGTCTTTGTCCAAGACGACGTCTTCCTCGTTTGCTTCCAACAGTCGCGCGGCCACCGAGCGTGCTTTATTCACCAATTCGCCAGCCACAGCAAAGACCGCATTGCCGCCTTGTTGCAGAGAGCGCGAACCCATTGTTCCTGTGCCGATGGGTACGCGATCGGTGTCGCCCCACACAAGTTCGATCTTGTCCATGGGAATACCGGTTTGTTCGCTCGCCAACATTGACCATGACGTGTCGTGTCCTTGGCCATGTGGTGAGGTGCCTGTGTAGACGCGTGCCGAACCATCTTCCAATACTTCAACTTTTGCGGACTCGCCGTTTCCAACGCCACCAGTGATCTCCACATAGACACTGACGCCGATTCCCAGTTGCTTGGGTGAATTCTGAGCGCGACGTGTCGCTTGTTCTGCGCGCCACTTGCTGTAGTTGGCAGCTTCGAGCGCTTTGTCGAGTGCGGTCTCGTAGTCGCCCACGTCATATGTCTGTCCCACAACAGTGGTGTGTGGTTCAAGGAATTTTGGAATGAGGTTGATGCGACGCACTTCGGCGGGATCTTTGCCAATCTCGGCTGCAAACAAATCCATCGCGCGTTCAATGGCGGCTGTTGCTTCGGGACGACCTGCGCCTCGATAGGCAACCGTTGGGGTCGTGTTGGTCACAACCGATGTCGTGCGACATTCGATGTTCGGAATGTTGTACACGCCAGAGGCCATCGGGCGTGTCATGAATGGAGCAAGGATTGTTCCCATGTCGACCCATGCACCAGAGTCTTGCAACGCATGAAGCTGGTAGTGAGTGACTCGTCCATCGCGTGTTCCACCGATGGTGACGTATTGCAATTGTGCGCGGCCATGTCCGAGTGCGACCATCGATTCACTGCGAGTCTCGCGCCAACGCACGGGACGTCCCACACGCTTGGCGATGACACCCAGCAACAACTCTTCAGGGTAGGCGCCGATCTTTGCACCGAATCCACCGCCAACATCGGGAGTCATCACGCGGACTTGCGATGGATCGACGCCGTTGGTTGCTGCGATAGGTGCATGAGCGCCTTGTGCATGTTGGGTGGAGAGCCATTGCACCAAACGACCGTCTTGGCCCCATGCTGCAGCCGCGCCGCGAACTTCTAATGGACACGGGGCGACACGCTGGTTGACGAATCGACCTTTCACCACGACTTCGCAATCGGCAAAAAACGCATCGCCAGTGTTCTCTGGAATGCCGAGCACCGTTGTGTCGAACACAACATTGCTTCCACATGCGTCATACAACAATGTGGTGCTCGTCATTGCGTGTTCAATATCAACCAAAGCCTCAAGAACGTCGTAGTCAACAATCACCATTTCGGCTGCGTCTTCACCTTGCTCGCGAGATTCGCTGACAATGACAGCCAATGGTTCGCCGACATAGCGAACTTTGTCGGTTGCCAAAAGAGTGCGAGTGGCCATGGGGTTATAAGGAGAGGGAACAGGCTGAAGATCGAGATCTGCGCCGGTGAAAATTGCAACAACTCCTGGCATGGAGGCCGCATCTGATGAATCGATTGACAAGATGCGCCCGTGTGCGACGGTGCTACGTACATAGGTGACATGAAGTGCACCAACCAAGAGCGGTTCGTCTAAAAGATCGTCAACGTACTTTCCACCCACGGTGAGAAATTTGGGGTCTTCTTTACGAAGAACCCGATTGCCGAGAATGCTTCCACCCATGATGTCCCCCTTGTCGATAACAACGACGTTCCCAGACATTACCCACATGGGGCAGGGTGGGGGAAAGGGAGGTGCCAGCGAAGGATGTTTGGGCGGTGTCCCGGCTGATTACGGGCCGAAAGGCGCCAGTGGGTTCGATGCCGCTCCTGCCACCTCGGCGCGGACCGCCACAATGTCGGAAATCAAGGTGTAGGGCCACGTATCGGGTAGGTCCGTCGGAAGAGCGGGCATTGGTGCGAGGGAAATACGGGATTCGCCTGGGAGTACATACCCCAATTGAGTTCGGGCGGCGTTACGGATGCCTTCAACGGTGGCTAATTCGTTCACTTCGTCTTGAAGTTGTTCGTTGGCCTCAGCCAAGGCGTCAAATTCGGAGATCTTGCGGTCAAGGGTTTTGCTCTGTGCGACGTAATCACGCACAGGAATGACAAACAGTGAGAACAGTGCCGCGATCGCTACTGCGGCACCAACAGCACGCAGTGTCCACACAACGCCGCGGTGACGTGTGAGGCGAGCATGTTCTGGGGTAGGGCGAGCAATGGTGCGCGAGATGTCACGAGTGCGGTCGGCAACGCGACGCGCAGGTGACTTCTTCTTTTTCGCTGTTGCTTTTGCCACGACTTCTATTGTGGCGTGTTTTCCACAGGAGAACGTGGCACACGAACATTCGTTCGCTTACGACAACGGCGCGAGAGCGGAACGACCACGGAAGCGTGCGGAATCTCCCAACAGTTCTTCAATGCGCAACAACTGGTTGTACTTGGCCACACGATCACTTCGTGCCGGTGCACCAGTCTTAATTTGTCCGCAGTTTGTCGCAACAGCAAGATCGGCAATCGTGGCGTCTTCAGTCTCGCCACTGCGATGGCTCATCACGCTGGTGTAACTGTGGCGCGTTGCCATCTCGACTGTGTCGAGTGTTTCACTCAGTGTTCCAATTTGGTTCACCTTCACAAGCACGCTGTTTGCAACCTTGCGATCAATTCCCATACGGAGACGTTGCGCATTGGTAACGAACAAGTCGTCTCCCACCAATTGAACACGTCGTCCGAGAGCTTGGGTCAGTTGGCTCCAGCCGTCCCAATCATCTTCGGCCATTCCGTCTTCAATGCTGACAATGGGGTAGCGATCGACCAGACGTGACCACCATTCAACAAGTTCTCCGCCAGACAACACTTTCCCCTCGCCCTCGAGGTGGTACGCGCCGTTCTTGTACAACTCGCTCATCGCTGGGTCGAGTGCGATTGCGATGTCGGTCCCTGGGGCGTATCCGGCTTTTTCGATTGCCTCCACCAAAACTGCAACCGCATCTTCATTACTCGACAGGTTCGGTGCGAAACCGCCTTCATCTCCCACAGCGGTTGATAAGCCGCGATCATGCAGAACTTTTTTCAACGTGTGATACGTCTCAACTCCCCAACGCAATGCTTCTCGGAAACTTGGGGCACCAACAGGCATAATCATGAACTCTTGAAGATCAACGTTGTTGTCGGCATGTGCGCCACCATTGATGACGTTCATCATGGGAACGGGCAGCACATGAGCGTGTGGTCCACCAATTGCGCGATACAACGGCAATTCAAGTTCGCTCGCTGCTGCATGTGCCACGGCAAGCGAAGTGCCAAGCATGGCGTTTGCGCCCAGTCGCGCTTTGTTCTCGGTTCCATCCAAATCAATCAGCGTGCGGTCGAGTGCTCGCTGGTCGGTGGCATCCATTCCCACAACTGCTGGTGCGATGACAGCGTTGACGTTGTTCACTGCTTGAGAAACACCTTTGCCGAGATAGCGCGTGCCACCATCTCGCAGTTCAACGGCTTCGTGTTCACCGGTTGAAGCACCAGAAGGAACGATTGCTCGTCCGGTTGCTCCACTGTCGAGAACGACTTCAACTTCGACAGTGGGGTTCCCGCGTGAATCCAAAACTTCACGGCCGACTACTTCAACGATTTCACTCATGGAACAAACGCTAGTGAGTAGAACGCTGCTTAACCAATGTCCATAACTGGTCAAGCTCGGAAAGGGTCATTTCCTTCATCTTTTTGCCCTGATCCGAGGCCAAAGACTCAACGGCTTCGACCCGGTGACGAAATTTTGAGACGGCATGCCGCAGAGCGCTTTCAGCGTCAACGTCGAGGTGTCGTGCGATGTTGACGACCGCGAACAACAAGTCACCGACTTCGGCCTTTGTGGCTTCGGGGTCGCCACTGTGAATCGCACCAGCGACCTCTCGTGCCTCCTCTGCGATTTTGTCGAGCGGACCTGCGACATCTGGCCAGTCAAAGCCATGACGCGCCGCGCGTTGTTGAACCTTTGTGGCCAACAACAGAGAGGGAGATGCAGCCACCACACCATCAAAAATCCCCGTGCGTTCTGGTTTCTCTGCTCGTTTGATTGCTTCCCAGTTCGATTCAACTTCATCAGATGATGAAACAGAGACGTCTCCAAAGACATGTGGGTGACGGGCAACAAGTTTGTCGTGCACACTCTTTGCAACATCGGCCATTGTGAATCGACCTTGTTCTTCGGCAATTGCGGCGTGAAATTCAATTTGATACAGCAAATCGCCTAGTTCTTCGATGAGGTCGATGTCGGTGGACGGGTCGTCGAGATTGAGACGCTCGAGAGCATCAACAACTTCGTACGTTTCCTCCAACAGATAGCGAATTAGCGAATGATGCGTTTGTTCCATATCCCATGGGCACTGTTGGCGCAGTGTGCGAGCTAGCTCGTGAAATTTCACCATTTCCTCTGCAACCGGTGTTGATAGCGCGGGAATGAACACAGACGTCAGATGGTCTGCTTCGATTTCTTTGTCCATCTGTGCCCACGTGGTGCGCACGATTTTTTCGTCGTCAAGTCCGACATGGTGTAACAAAATCACTTCGGTGTCGGGATCGGGATCATCAATCGACAACTTGATGTTCGAGAGCACCCAGTTGGCATGGGTGTGGGCAACCAACATTGGGCCGGTGTATCCCGCTGCAGCACGTGCAAACTCGTGTCCGTCAATCAGTTTGACACTTGTTTCCACTGGGTCAATGTTCAGCGCGCGCCACACATCGTCGAGAAATGACACAGCGGGGTGAATGTCGAGGGCGACTTCATTTTGTTGACGCAGAAACCAGACGGTGCGCTCGAGAACCAAGGGTGAACCTGGTACCGCATACACAACGGTGCCATGTTCGCGTGCGGCTTGAAGCAGTGCGTCGGCGATGTGCTGGTACACCTCATCAAAGGAATCAGCACTGTTGTAGACATCATCGAAACTGATCGCGTTGGGCACAAGGTGAGCAGACGGGTGTTGTGACGTGCGCAGATAACGGTGCTGCGTCTTGTTGATGATCGCCCGTGTTCCAGACGTGACGAGTTCGTCGTTGCCTGGCCCGAGTCCGACAACAACGATTGTGGGCATTAGTTAATTTGCCCTGTTGCGCTGTTCCACGAGCCGTACTTCGAATTCACAGTGACGTTTGCTCCGGCCAAGTATCCCGACAACAAGACCGCACCTGGATTTGCTGCGACGACTCGAGTAGCTGATTCT
>JBEDHS010000181.1:0-4194 GCA_041173945.1 Actinomycetota bacterium | reverse complement strand
CCACTGCTGTGCGCCTGCGGGGCTGTGAACGAGTTCCCAATCATTTTCCAAAAGGATCTTGAAGTAGTCGTTGTCCCACTTGATCGGGTTTGTGGTCCATGCACCTTCGATACCGCTGGTGGTGGTGTGTACACCTTTGCCGGATTCGAATGCGTTGATCCAGCCCAATCCCATTTCTTGGAGACGTGCTGCTTCTGGTTCTGGACCGACGAGTGCAGGGTCGCCTGCACCGTGAGCCTTACCGAAGGTGTGTCCGCCTGCAACAAGTGCGACTGTCTCGTAGTCGTTCATCGCCATACGGGCGAATGTGTCGCGCACGTCGAAAGCTGACTTCACGGGGTCTGCGACGCCGTTCGGACCTTCTGGGTTCACATAGATGAGACCCATCTGCACTGCTGCGAGTGGGTTTTCAAGCTCGCGCTCACCGCTGTAGCGCTCATCGCCCAACCATGTTTGTTCGCTACCCCAGTAGGTCTCGTCTGGTTCGTATACGTCGGGGCGTCCACCTGCGAAACCGAAGGTCTTGAATCCCATTGTGTCCATTGCAACTGTTCCGGCAAGCACCATGAGGTCTGCCCATGAAAGCTTCTTGCCGTACTTCTGCTTGATTGGCCACAACAAGCGACGTGCTTTGTCGAGGTTGCCGTTGTCTGGCCAGCTGTTCTGTGGAGCAAAGCGATGCTGTCCGTGTCCTGCACCACCGCGACCATCTTGAATGCGGTAGGTACCAGCTGCGTGCCATGACATACGAACGAAGAATGGACCGTAATGACCGTAGTCAGCAGGCCACCAGTCTTGTGAGTCTGTCATCAAGGCAGTGAGATCTGCGACAACTGCATCAAGATCGAGCGTTGCAAATTCTTTTGCATAGTCGAAATCGGGATCCATGGGATCGCCTTCTTGTGGGTTGTTGTGCAGAACCTTGAGGTTCAGTTGATTTGGCCACCAGTCGTTAACGCCGGTGCCCATCTCATGGGTTGTCATTGCCCCTGTGACAGGGCACTTACTTTCATTGCTCATTGGGGTTGTCCTTCCTTTTGGATTGAGGTGTGTGAGAGTGATGAATCAGATCCAAGTGATGTTGCACATGTGGGGCAGTACCCCCAGTAGGCAACTTCAGCTTCGTCGATAACAAAGCCATGTGTTTCAGATGCGGTGAGACAAGGGCGATGTCCAACTGCGCAATCGACATCGGCGACAAGACCGCACCCACGACAAATCACGTGATGGTGGTTGTCGCCGACACGGCTTTCATACAGAGCAGGCGAGCCGATGGGTTGAATGCGACGAACAACGCCATGTTCGGTGAACACACTGAGTGCGTCATACACCGACTGGCGTGAAATGGTTCCGATGTCGATCTTTGCCTCCTCAGCGATTGCATCTGCCGTGCTGTGTGGCATTGCAGAGACTGCGCGAAGAACGGCCATGCGCTGAGCGGTGACATTGAGTCCATGAGCACGAAGAATGGTGGAGACGTCAAGATGCACGCCCTCACTATACATATTTTTCTGGAGTATGTTCATATTTTGATTAAGTCCAGAATTTGTCCTCGAGAACCGTCTTTTTGATGGCTCGCTAGGTTCATTTGGGTGAAAATCCGGTCTCGCTCCGTCGCTTGCCTGACTAGGGGTCAATTGATTCCTGCCGCTATCGCCGCCGTGTTTCTGACCGTATGTACTGCATGTTCCAACACGCCAGAGACGGGTTCAATTCCCGCCCAGAGCGACATCTTGGTGGCCGCAGCCAGTGATTTGCGTTTTGCCTTTACAGAAGTCGGGGAGCGTTTCACTGAATCCACTGGTCAAGAGGTGGTGTTTACTTTCGGGTCATCGGGTCAATTGCGCGAACAAGTGATTAACGGCGCACCTTTTGATGTGTTTGCCTCTGCCAATGAGCAATTCGTGCAAGACGTGATTGCCGCCGAACGCGGCTGGCAGGACACGAGTCGTCACTATGCGTCAGGGCGAATTGTGTTACGTGCACGCGATGGTCTAGCTATGCCAAACGCGTTGTCCGATCTTGTTCGACCGAACTTTGCGCGAATTGCAATCGCTAATCCAGCACATGCTCCCTACGGAATCGCTGCTAAGGAAGCATTGGAGAGTGCGGGCGTCTTTGCGAGCGTGAAAGACAAATTGATTTTTGGCGAAAATGTGTCCGACACGTTACGTCTCGTGGAGACGGGCAATGTTGACGTGGCGATTGTTGCTTTATCGTTGGTTATTAATGATCAGAAACCATATGTCTTGGTGGATGAGAACTTGCATACACCTCTGCGACAAACACTGGTGGTGACTCGTACGGGGAAGAACGAAGAAGGAGCACGTCGGTTCGTGGAGTTTCTGTTGAACCCAGAGATTGCACAACTCATGGAGACGTATGGTTTTGTCGTGCCCATTGGCGAGGAGTCGTAGGTGTTGACGGATTGGTTTCCTTTGTGGATGACATTGCGTGTTGCGGCGGCTGCGACGCTGATTGCATCTGTCTGTGGCATTGCACTGGCGTATGTCTTAGCGAAGAGTTCGTTTCGCGGAAGGTCAGTTGTTGAAGCGGTCGTCACTTTGCCGATTGTGATTCCACCCACCGTGATGGGGTATTTCTTGTTGACCTCACTTGGTGCCAACAGCACCATTGGGCGGGCGTGGGAGAACATCACCGGTTCGGCCATTGTGTTCACGCCAACTGCGGCTGTTATTGCAGCAACGGTTGCTGCACTTCCTTTTGTCGTGCGTGCAAGCAGGGCAGCAATCGAGGAAGTTGACGAGCGCGCAGAAGCAGTGATGCGAGTTGCTGGTCATCCCGAATGGAAAGTTGCATTACTTGTCACCTTGCCGCTCGCACGACGTGGAATCGTTGCCGGAGTTGCATTGGCTGGGGCACGAGCCTTGGGTGAATTTGGTGCCACCGTGATGATTGCGGGAAACATTCCTGGCAGAACCCAGACTCTTCCCATTGCTGTATATGACTCGGTACAAGCAGGAAATATTTCCGACGCACGTAATGGTTCGTTGTTGTTGGCAGTTATCGCGGTGTGTGCATTGATGACGATGACATTTTTGTCACGGAGAAAATCATGACCATTGAGATGCACATGCGTGTTGAAGTGCCAGGGTTCTCAGTTGAAGCCAACTGTTCCGTTGCCGAGGGAATCACGGCATTTGCCGGTCCATCAGGTTCGGGAAAAAGTTTGACACTTGATGCGATCGCGGGATTGGTGCGCCCTGTTCGCGGGGACATCTCAATTGCAGGACAACTGGTGTTCAACAGTGCGACCAATCTGCATTCGAGAACACAAGACCGTCACATCGGAATGGTCTTTCAGTTGCCAACGTTGTTGAATCACCGCTCGGCGCTGGACAATGTGGCACTTGCAGTTGTTGGCGAAAAAAAGTCCGTGCGTCGACAGAGGGCTCATGAATGGCTGCACAGAGTCGGGGCTGATCATCTTGCTTCGCGCAGCACTCGAGAATTGTCAGGCGGAGAAAGACAACGTGTGGCGCTTGCTCGAGCCTTGGTGACCGGGTCACGGGTGCTGTTGTTGGACGAACCATTTTCCGCACTTGATCTCACTAGTCGGGCAGAACTGCGGGCCTTGGTTGTCGACATCGTGCGGGAAGAAAATTTGACCGCAGTCCTGGTGTCTCATGATGTCGAAGACATTGTCGAGATGGTGCGAACCGTGGTGCTCTTTGAGCCAGGCGCCACAGTTGGCACATTTCCCGTCGATGCATCTTCGCCAGAGTCGGTGGTCAAAATCTTGAGTCGTCGCGCCGACTAACCCTCAGATATCGCCACAATTGCTGAAGTTTGGGCGAAGAATCACGCATTGAGCCCGTGAGGTGCGTAGCCTCATTGATTGCTATGCCAAACCTGCCCACTGCCGCTTTTTCCATCACGCTTGACTGCCAACTCCACAATGTTCCGGGTGCGCTCGGCAAATTGTGCACAGCAATTGGCGATGCAGGGGGCAATATCGGTGCGCTCGACGGATTTGATGTTCGCGGTCCGGTCCTTCGTCGCAATTTGGTGGTGCATTGTCGCGATGAAGCGCACCAACAACAAGTCGTTGCCGCAGTACAGGCACTTACAGAAGTCACCTTGATTGACTGGTGGGACCGAACTTTCAAAATGCACGAGTCCGGCAAGATTCAGGTGATTTCAACTGCACCCGTTGTCGACAAAGACGATCTT
>JBEDHS010000180.1:0-18777 GCA_041173945.1 Actinomycetota bacterium | reverse complement strand
CTACGTGGGCAGAGATGGTCGCGTGGATATGCACGAGATCGCATCTCGATTCGCATCACAGGCGAGCGTTCCACTAGTTCTCGACTCGACCGAGCCAGAAGTGATGGAAGCAGGCTTGTTCCACACTGGTGGTCGATGCATTCTGAATTCGGCCAACCTAGAAGATGGCGATGCACCTGGTAGTCGCCTCGACCGAGTCTTTAGTTTGGCTCGCGATTACGGTGCTGCCGTCATTTGTTTGTTAATCGATGAACGCGGACAAGCACGCGATCTTGAATGGAAAATGGAGGTCGCCCACCGACTCCACGACATCGCCACAACGCGATACGGCTTGTCAGCAAGTGACCTTATTTTCGACGCTTTGACATTCCCGATTGGAACCGGCGATGAAGACTTGAGACGAGATGGCATGGAGACACTTAACGCCATCGCTCGAATCAAGAAAGAGATTCCTGGTGCGTACACCACGTTGGGATTATCCAATGTCAGCTTTGGTTTAAGTCCTGCAACCCGCCAAGTCTTGAACAGCGTTTTTCTTCATGAGGCGCGTGAACATGGGCTCGATTCTGCGATTGTCCACGCATCGAAGATCTTGCCGCTGGCTCGAATCCCCGAAGAGCAAATCTCGGTGTGTCAAGACCTCATTTACGATCGACGTTCGCCGGGCTATGACCCACTGACCAAACTGCTCGAGATTTTCGCAGGAGTATCCACCGTTGCCGCCGTCACGGTCGACCGCACAGGCTGGACGATTGAGCAAATCTTGCGCCAACGAATTATCGATGGGGATCGCGAAGGCCTGATTGATGATCTTGAACAAGCCCGTCAACAAGGCTTCGATGCACTGGACATCATCAACAACATCCTTCTTGATGGCATGCGAGAAGTGGGAGAACTGTTCGGTTCCGGACGAATGCAACTACCTTTCGTGCTTCAAAGCGCAGAGACCATGAAAATGGCGGTCGCACATCTTGAGCAATACATGGAACGAACCGGCGAAAGCAGCGCCAAAGGAAAACTTGTTTTGGCCACTGTCAAAGGCGACGTGCACGACATTGGTAAGAACTTGGTCGACATTATCTGCACCAACAATGGTTACGAAGTGCACAACATGGGCATCAAGATCAGTATCCAAGAGATGATCGACAAAGTAAAAGAAGTGAACGCTGATGCACTCGGAATGAGTGGTCTCTTGGTGAAGTCGACAATCATCATGCGAGAAAATCTTGAAGAGTTGAATTCCCAAAATTTGAGCGACATTCCTGTTCTCTTGGGCGGTGCTGCACTGACGCGCAGTTACGTCGAACAAGACTTGCGCAAGGTATATGAAGGTCGAGTTTTTTACGGCAAGGACGCGTTCGAGGGACTAAATACTCTCGATACCTTGATGGCCATTAAGTCGGGAGACGTTGTCGACCCAGACTTTGGTCGCAAGCTTGGTACTCGACTCATTGAACGAGCACCAAAAGAAAAGGTTGACCCTTCTACTCTTCCTCGCCGGTCACCAGATGTCGCCACCGACAACGAAATCTTTGTTCCACCATTCCTTGGTACGAAAGTTGTCAAAGGAATCGGCATTGACGAGATTGCTGAATACATCAACGAGACGGCCCTGTTCCGTAATCAATGGCAATACCGCCCACAAGACGGCGAGACCGATGAACAGTTCAAAGATCGCGTGCGGCCCATTCTTCGCGAACAACTCGCAGCGGCAAAGTCTGGCGGGTATCTGGTTCCTCAAGTCGTGTACGGATACTTCGCCGTCAACTCTGATGGAAACGACCTTGTCGTGTGGGAAGACGATTCGCGACAAGTCGAAAAGGCTCGCTTTTCGTATCCTCGACAGTCGCACGAGCCGTATATGTGTATCGCGGACTTCTTCCGCTCGATTGAAAGCGGAGAGCCCGATTACGCCGCGTTCCACATCGTCACCATGGGTCGTGCCGTCAGTGATAAAGCTGCAGAGTTGTTCACTGCCAACAAGTACCAGGAGTACCTGGAACTTCATGGCATTGGTGTCGAAATGGCAGAGGCCTTGGCCGAATATTGGCATCACCGCATTCGCACTGAATGGGGCTACGTCGACCAAGACGGACCGTCACTGGCAGGGCTTTTCCGTCAGCAGTACCGCGGCGGACGATACAGCTGGGGGTATCCGGCGTGTCCAGATTTGGAAGACAATGCCACCGTGGCACACCTTCTTGAAGCAGGTCGACTGGGAATCGAAGTCAACGAGGAGACGGGCTGGCAATACCAACCCGAACAAACCACGTCAGCGATTATCTGCCACCATCCACAAGCAAAATATTTCGTCGCTCGCGACTAGTAGCAATCGACACAGTCGGGCTAGTGGGGTTGGGTTTTATTCCACGTCGCAGCCAAGAGCGCATAATGCCCATTGAGCGCCACAAGTTCTTCGTGTGAACCAATCTCTGAGATCCGCGAATCGGCAACCACTGCAATGACGTCTGCTCGTTGCACGGTTGAGAGGCGATGCGCAACGACAATCACGCTGCGGCCTGTCATCAAACGTTCAAGCGCTGCCTCCACCAACATCTCGGTCCCAGGATCAAGATTTGATGTCGCTTCATCGAGAACTAACACTGCGGGATCAACCAGAGCAGCGCGTGCCAATGCCACCAACTGCCTCTCCCCTGCAGACAAGCGAGAGCCTCGTTCTCGCACTTGAGTGTCTAATCCTTCGGGCAATGCTTCGAATCGGGCGCGCAAACCAATCTTGTCCAACGCAAGAAGTAGTTCTTGTTCGCTGGCATCTGGTTTGGCAATCAATAAGTTGTCACGCACGGAGCCATCAAACAGAAAACCCTCTTGCGGTATCACCACGATGCGTCGACGCAAATCTTCAAGCGATGCGTGCATCAAATTGACTCCACCAAACGACACACTGCCCTCTTGAGGGTCATACAAACGCGCCATCAGTTTGGCCAACGTCGATTTACCAGCTCCCGTCGGCCCCACCAAGGCAAGACGTGTCCCAGCTTTCAACGTCACCGACACGTCCGACAACGCTGGGCGATTCGCCCCGGCGTACGAGAAAGTGACCTTGTCGACGACCACATCTCCCGCAGACGGCAACGGCACAGGATTTTCGCTCTCTGCCACGTCGGGCACCGCATCAAGAATGCCAAACAACTTATGTAGCGCGGCCGCCGCGGACTGCAAGGTGTTGTAGAGCTGGGAGAGTTGCTGCACAGGGTCGAACAAACTCGCTAGGAGCAACACAAAAGCCACCACCGTTCCCAACGACACCGACCCACGGTGAACGAGCCAACCACCGATGCCAATAATCAGGGCCGATGAGGCAATGCCAGCAAATTCAATGACGCCGAAGTACCACGTGGTGACTTTGATCGAATGGAGATGGCTGCGGAACAGTGCGCGATTGGATTCTTCAAAGCGGCGAATTTGTTCATCTTCTCGTGCATATGCCTGAATGACGCGAACACCAGCGATTCCTTCTTGAAGCGCAGACAAGTTGGCGCCAACCTTTTCGCGCACTTCCAAATACGCCTTGTTCGAGTCACGCTGAAACTTCACCGAAGCGGCAATAAGAAACGGAAACACAATGAGTGAGATCAATGTGAGCTGCCACGACAAGGACAGCAAAAGGAACAATGCAAAGAACAAAAGCAGGAACGAGGAGAGAAACTGCATCAAACCCCACTGCACCAGCTCTGCCATCGACTCAATGTCTGCGGTCATACGTGCGACCAATACACCAGCTTTTTCTCGGTCAAAAAATGCCATCGACTGGCGTTGCATCTGCCCGAAGACTCGAATGCGTAGCAACCTCAGGAACCCTTCACCTGCCGAATTCAGCACCACGTACTGCAATCGTCCAATCACATAGGCAATTCCCACCACAACTAAATACGCAATGACGGTTATGTTCAAAACATCTGCATTGCTCTTTCGGATTCCATCATCGATTCCGTGACGAACAAGAACAGGGCCAGCCAATGTTGCCAGGACAGAAATCGTGACAAGAACGAGCGCCCATCCAGCCTGACGGCGGAATTCACCGGCCATCCGAATGCTGCGAATAAGCACCACGCGTGTCTGAGTGCGATCAAGTTTTTGATCTTCCTCGATTCCCCCTCGACCGCCACCGCGGCCACCACCAGACCACATCTTTATTGGCCCACCTTTTCTGCATCCCAAGCAGCCAAAACCTCACGGTATTTGGCATTTGTGGCCAACAATTCATGATGAGATCCGCTCGCTGCGATGACGCCGTTATCGAGCAGCACTGCCCTGTCTGCCAACTCGATGGTGGCGGGACGATGTGCGATCACCAAAGTGGTGCGACCTCGCATCACTGTCGATAACGCATCACGAATCTCGTGTTCTTTTGTGGGGTCAACTGCAGATGTCGCATCGTCTAACACCAACACGCGCGGGTCAGCCACGATTGCTCGTGCGATGGCAATACGTTGACGTTGACCACCCGACAACGAATACCCACGCTCGCCGAGCGGCGTGTCGTACTTGTCGGGGAGCTCCATGATGAAGTCGTGGGCTCCGGCAAGCTTTGCTGCACGTTGAACAATTTCGGCATCGATGCCAGGCTTGGCAAAGGCAATATTGGCCGACACCGTGTCGTGGAACAACAGCGTGTCTTCAAAGACCACTCCGACAGAACGTCGAAGTTCAGACAGGCTCAACTCGCGGAGATCAATTCCATCCAAGTAGATCGCGCCTGCCTGCGGGTCATAAAACCGCAGCAACAATCGGGTGATTGTCGATTTTCCAGATCCTGTTGCGCCAACAATCGCGACCGATTCTCCCGGTTCGATCGTTAACGACAAACCTTCAAGAACGCGAACATCGGTATGACCGATGTCGTAGCCGAATCGAACATTGTCGAAATGAAGTGCTCCAACGGGTTGTGCGAGCCCAGAAGCTGGCAGTTTCTTTGGCGACGACGGGTCTGCGATGGCTGGCACCTCAGAGAGAATCTCGTTTACTCGCAACAACGCCGCTGCTGCGCGCTGTCCAAATGCGATTGTCATGCCGATATTTCGCATTGGCCAGATCAACATGGTGAGATAGGTGTTGAAAGCAACCAAACCACCGACACTCATGTCGCCGTTGATAACTCGGTGACCGCCCAGACCCAACACCGCAACCAGACCCAAGGACGGCAATAAATCGATCGCTGGCAGGAATCGACTGCGAATTCGTGCCGCTTTCATCGACTCGCGACGAATGTCATCGGCTTCCACCAACAACTTGGCTTGCTGCACACGTTCTGCACCAAAACCCTTGATGACGCGAATGCCCGACACCGACTCTTCAACAATGTTGGCCAACTGTGCCTGCTCTTGTTGAACGGCGAGAACTGCAGGGTGAATCTTGTGAGAAAAACTTCGAGCAGAAATGTTGATGAATGGCAATGGAGCGAGTGACACCGCGGCAAGTATTGGATCGGAGATGAACAAAATGATGACAACACCGATCACCATGGTGATTTGTGAGACAAAGATTGGAATGTTGACAACAAATCCTTGAACTTGTTGAAGATCGCTCGATGCGCGACTCATTAACTGGCCCGTTTGTGCCTTGTCGTGGAATCCGACGTGTAATCCTTGAATTTGAGCGAATAGTTTTTCGCGCAACATTGTCTCTGTAAGTCGGCTTTCACGAAAAGCGATGTAACGACGCCATCCGGCAAAGACGCCAGCGATCGTGGCGGCACCAAGAATCAACATCGTCCACATCAGAAGCGAACCGTTCTTTTCGATACCTCGGTCGATTGCCAAGCGAGTTAATTGTGGAACCGAGACTTTCCCCAACGTCCACATCAACCCAATGGATGCGCCCATCATCAACGCTCGTTGCTGGAGTCGCAACGTGTTGAGGAGCAGTATCCACCCTTCTCGGGTGACGCCTTTGGTGGTCTCAGTCATCTTCTACCCGTGTGCCTGTGGTGACAATGAACGCACAGCGTCCCAGTAATTCAATTCAGGATCAAAGGGCATGATGGCCAACGACGATGTGGTGACACCGTTGTCGAAATATTGACGAATTCTTTCCCGACAATATTCAGGCGACCCGTGAACAATCAGTTGATCAACCACGTCATCTGGTATCGCGGTCAATGCTGCCTTTCGGTCTCCTGCTTTCCAGTTCTCCCACATGCCAGCGAACGCTTCGCCTCTGCCCAACCATCGATGAAAATCGGCATACACGGGAACGTTCATGTACGCCGCAATCGCAAATCGTGCCGCAGCGCGAACAACGTCGGTGTTGGTTGATGGGCACACAAATATGCGCGCCACAATTTCTTTGGGCTGACCGCCGGCAGCAGAATTCACCACGCCTGCCACTGTCGCTACGTCTTCGGGACTCAGCCAGTTGATAATTGCTCCGTCGGCTTCACGTGCTGCCAACTTCAACATGCCCTCTCGAAGTGCCGCCACCAAAATCTGTGGTTTCACTTCGGGGCGAATCCCCAATCGAAATCCATCAACCTGGAACGTGTCGTAGGACTTGGCGACTTTTTCTCCGGAGAGTGCGTCATTCAAAAATCGAACGACATCACGAACTTTCTTGTATGGCTCGACAAAAGGAATTCCGTTCCATCTCTCGACGATGACATTGCTTGACGACCCGATGCCGATTGCAAAACGACCTGGCGCGGCATCTGCCAATGTCGCCACCGACTGCGCAAAACACGCTGGGCTGCGGGTGTAGGCCGGAACAATGGCTGTCCCCAAACGCAAACGCGGTTCCCATGCTGCAGCCAGCGCTAGCGGAGTGAATGCATCGGCACCATCTGCTTCTGCCGACCAAATATCGGTGTAACCCATATCAGCAAGTTCGATCAATTTTTCACGATGCGTGTTGAGATGACCGGGAAGTGGAACAGTCATTCCTGGCCGTACTGGTAATCCCCCGTGTGATTGTGCCCCGTATGCGTTCATTACTACCCCTTATGTATTCGCGCGATACAACTTTGACTTGCTGTGGCCATCAACGTGCCGTCTTCGGCAAACATATGCACCAAGCCATGTCCAAATCCTCGAGCGACACCATGCACTCGAATGTCAAGCAACACCCATGTTGTGGGCACAAGATTCATCACACGCAACGTATTGTCGAGCGAGTTGCCACCACCGCGAATGCCTAAAGCTTGACCGACTCCACGTGGAACAAAATCTCCAAGAACGCCAAGAGTTGCTGCATCAACGCCTTCAATCACTTCCGGCAAACGCGCCCACATCAGAGTTTGACCATCGCCCAACGTGCCGTCGAGTTCGGATTCAGATCGTGACTTCACCACTCTTTCTTCCATGAAGTCATGAATGGTGCCGCGGTGCAAGTGACGGTGCTGCCAATCGGGATACGACTCGGGCGGTCCAACATCAGGTGCTTTTTCAAATTGCCCCGAATACGGAAAATCACGGTCGCCAAGTGCTGCATTCACCGTGATGATTTCGCGTTCACCGACGTGACCCACCACACGAGCCTGAGTAATTGCATTTCCTTCAACCGGAACAATGACATCGATATCCATCACCTCGCCAGGGCGGGCATAGCTGAGATATTGCGCGGTTGTCCAAACCACATGACGCCCTGTGGCGCCTTCAAGAGCGGAAATTGCCGCGCCAAGTGCGCTTCCTCCATAAAGGAAATTGCCGCCGGTACATAATTTCATCTCGACTGGCAGATACCAGCGAAATGGATTGTGGGTCTGTTGCAAACCTAAGAAGGTGCGGCTATCCATGGCTCTTACGACCCTACTCCTCGGCGAGTTTTCTGAACGGATTGAAGCCTGCCCACGTGCAGTAAGTTGCCACAATGACAATCATCCCGTGGCAAGGCGACGCATGTTCTCTGGTTGAGGAGTTCCGTGCAAAACGACGTTCCCCTCGTGAGGAAATGCAGGCAACACTCGACGCAATTGCAGCCAGCGATCTCAACGCCGTGGCTTATCTCGACGCAGAGGGTGCACTTGAACGAGCATCCCGAGCAGATGTGACACTGCCCTTTGGTGGCGTGCCGATGGGCGTCAAGGAATTGGATTCGGTTGAGGGATGGCCTGCCACCGAAGCATCTGTTCCCTTGTCGGATCGAATTGCAGAGCACACCAGCATTCCTGTTGAGCGGATTACCCGTGACGGCGGAACGATTGCCTTCGGACTCACAACTGCCAGCGAGTTTGGCGGAGTCAACTTGACCCGCACCGTCTTGCATGGTGCGACGAAGAATCCATGGGATACAACACGCACGCCTGGCGGGTCATCAGGAGGAAGCGCAGCCGGAGTTGCCGGTGGACTTTTCACATTGGCGACAGCAGGCGATGGTGGAGGCTCGATTCGCATCCCCGCTGGCTTCACCGGTCTTGTCGGTTTGAAAGCAACCTATGGGCGCATTCCACGAGGTCCTCACATGGAATACGGAAACCTCACTGTCACCGTGGGATGTGTGTCGCGCAGTGTGCGCGATACCGCACGATGGTTTGATGTCTGCAACGGACACGACCCACGTGATCCGCTATCGCTCCAACGCGTCGACGGATGGGAAGCTGGCTTGGGAACTGTTGAAGTTGCGGGGCTGCGAGTGGCTGTGGTGCCAGATTGGGGCGGTGCTGTTGTGTCACCTGCAATGTGGTCTGTACTTCTCGAAACGGCAGAACATCTCATCTCAACAGCAAATCTTCGCCGCGTCGACAATATTGACACCACACTTCCCCGAATGGGTGCAGCCTGGTCGATTAGCGGAATGATTGAAATCGCCGCCCTCCTTGGCGATGCGTGGCCTGCATGCGCAGATGATCTCACCCCAGAGATACGTATGGGACTCGAGGTAGCTGGTGGTCGTTATTCAATGGATGCTCGCATTCGAATTGAAGAACGACGTGCTGCCTTGAATATGAAGATGGCTGAAATTTTTGATTCAGTTGATCTCATCATCACTGCGACAAATCCCGATGTTGCGTTTTCTGCAGACGGTCCTCTCCCCGGCGTGTTTGGAGGAATTCGTGCAGGCGCCGGAAACAACGGACTTCTCACCTTCCCCGCAAACCTGTATGGCAATCCGGCTATCTCGGTGCCAGCAGGAAGTGTTGACGGACTTCCGGTCGGACTTCAAATTGTCGGACGACATTTTTCAGAGCCGACATTGCTCGAACTTGCGCACATCATCGAACGGGAACGCGGTTGGCCACTAGTTGCACCATCAGGTCCGTCGTCGTGACCTGCTGTGTGGTCATGACGATGATGACCACACATCTTTAGGAGATCTTTAGGCAAGAACGGCGCGCGACACCAGGTCTGTGCCGAATGCCGTCAGGATTGCCAGATACAGCAAACCCGTTGCGGCCATCACTGCTGAATAACTACGTTCGCGAAGCGCGGCACGTGTCACTTCGGTCAGCACAATTGTCGTGACAGCACACGCCAACCAGAACCAGCCCAACATGCCACCCCAGCCGTCATCAATGGAACCATTCAGAACGCTGATCATTCCGGTGGGCAACAACATCACTGCGATCTCAAATGGCGTGATGACTCGCAACGCGGTGACAAGTTCACCAAGTATCGATCGCGGTAACCCGGGCTGCACGAGATACCAATGCCCCAACAACATCGCATCGGTGACTGCACCCAAAAATAAAGTTCCCACCGCGATTCGAGCGAGACTCACGATGGTGTCGTTTGTGCCCGTCGCAGCATCGAACGCAGCTGCAACGAGTCCGATGACACCAATTACCGGTGCCACCAGATCCCAGCGAGGATTTTTTCGACGAAGTGTCAGAATCGAAATCACCGCAACAGCAATTGCCGTCACTTCTCGAATTGCTACTACTTCAACAGTAAAACCTGCAGCTGCTGCGCCGAGAGCCAGGACAGAGAATGAACCTCGCAACAACCATCCATATCCAGCACCAATGTCGTGACGTCTGGTTGTGTACCACAAGAAAAACAACCCACCTACGGCCCATTGCAAAAGAACCGTTGCGGCATCAAGTGAGATCATCGAAGCGTCAGCAGTCAACTATGGCCAGATTGTGATCTGCGTTGTTCATCGAGACAGGACCGTTGTGCGTGGCGACGACGATGTCTTCCAATCTCATTCCCCACTTACCTGGCACATAGATACCCGGCTCAACGCTGTAGGCGTGGCCGTGAGCAATCGGAGTGGAATTTCCCGCCACCATGTAGGGATCTTCGTGCTCCTCCATGCCAATTCCGTGTCCGGTGCGATGCACGAAATACTCTCCATAGCCGGCCCGATCGATAATTGATCGCGTCACCGCGTCGACATTTTCACATGCCGTGCCAATAATTCCCGCGGCTACTCCAGCTGCTTGTGCGCGCATCAACACCGCATACGCATCAAGAATTTCTTGTGGTGGATCTCCAACAAACACACATCGAGTGATGTCGCTGCAGTATCCATTCATCGTGCCACCAAAGTCGCACAGGACAATCTCTCCACGCTGAATCACTCGATCACCGGGGTGATGATGTGGACTTGCTGCATTCTCACCCGCGGCAACAATTGCGAAGTTCACTTTCTGATGTCCTTCGGCCAACAAGCGCGCCGATAGATCTGCAGAGACTTCAGCCTCGGTGCGCCCAACAAGAGGAATTTGACCTGACTGTAATTGCGCCGCAACACGATCGGCAGCGGCACCAGCAGCATTGAGTGCGGCGATTTCAGCATCGTCTTTTTGTGATCGCAACGCCTCCATCACCACTACTGATCGGACATAGTGCGCGGTTGGACGATGAGTCAGCAAATCAACCAGGAATCGTGACCACATCTGATCGCCGACAGCGATGGTGCGTGCATCTCCTAAAAGCCGATGTGTCACTGCCACAGGATCGTCGGTCTCATTCCACGGAACCATCTCGAAGACATCGTCCATCTGATGTACTCGCGGCGCTTCCAATCGAGGAATGATCAAAGACACCGTGCCGTGTCGCGGAATTACCAGCATCGTTAGTCGCTCAAGTGGCATTGCGTGATAGCCAATGAGATACGGCATGTCGTGGCCAACCGAGAGCAACAATGCATCTACGTTGTGGCGCGTCATTTCTGCTCGGACGCGTTCGATACGTGTTGCATACACAGTAGAAGGTGAGATTTTCATCGCGATCCAATTCTGACAGGTACAGCATGTTCTGCTGATTCTCTTGCGTGATAACTCGATCGTGTCAAGGGGCTTGACTCCACATGACCAATGCCGAAGGACTCTCCCACTTCTTTGTACATCGCGAACACGTCGGGTTCTACCCAACGCGCAACGGGGAGATGGTGGGTTGTGGGTCGCAAGTACTGACCAATCGTCACGATATTGACACCAATGGAGGCCAAATCTGCGAGAACACCGACAACTTCTTCGTCGGTTTCTCCCATCCCCACAATCAATCCTGACTTCACCGTTAATCCAGCGTCTTTGGCGCGTGCCAGTACAGACAAACTACGCGCGTACCCGGCCGATGGCCGTACTGCTCGCTGCAGGCGTGGAACTGTTTCCATATTGTGATTCAACACATCTGGTCGCGCGTCAAGAACAAGACGAAGCGCATCTGTTCCTCGAGCATCGGAAATCAATGTCTCCACTTGCACGGTGGGATCACGTCGACGAAGCGCCTCAATGCATCGTGCGACGTGTCCCATTCCTTCATCATCCAAGTCGTCACGTGCGACCATGGTCAGAACAACAAACTTGAGCCCCATCTGTGCAACGGCTTCTGCAATACGATCGGGTTCATTCACATCAGCAGGCTCTGGCTTTTGCGTGTCGACCAGACAAAAACCGCATGCACGTGTGCAGCGTTCTCCCAAAACCATGAACGTGGCCGTTCCGTCACTCCAACACTCAGACAAGTTCGGACAGCCAGCCTCTTCACACACAGTGACCAAATTGAGAGTGCGGAGAGTCTTCTTGACCGACAATACTTCGGGTCCGTGGTGCACGTGTGGTCGCAACCAATCTGGCTTCCTCTCCGATAAGGAAATCGCATCTTCTACACCAGCTCGTGCTAATCGGCCCAACATACGAACGGGTTGTCCCGGGCCCTCACCGCGAGAAAAGGCAGACAGATCCGATGGGGTGTGTTTCCATGCGACATCTTGGCGTTCTATTTCTCCACGTCCCCACAATTGCCCAGCGCGTCGCGCGATGACATCGACAACGTCAGACATTGAGATATCAAATCCTTCTGTCTGCAGTGATGTGACGGGGTAACCATCTATTCCACACGGCACGATGTTGGTTGACATGTACTCAAGATCGGTCGACACATTGAGAGCAAAGCCATGCATGGTGCGACGACGTGCAACTCGCACACCAATGGCACAAATCTTTCTTGGCGTGTCGCTATCAACATCCACCCACACACCCGGATATCCATCGAATCGCGATGCTGAGGTCAGACCAATTTCGTGCAAGGTGTCGATAACCAGTTGTTCAACCGTGTGAACATATGCGATCGTGTCGGCAGGGCCTCCATCTCCATGTTTGGACTGCAACGTCACAATCGGATAGCCCACCAATTGTCCTGGTCCGTGATATGTGATGTCGCCACCGCGTTTCACGTGAACAAAATCAGCGCCAACAGAAGCGGGATCGCAACGCAGGTTTTTTTCTAAATCCGCAGATGGTCCGTAGGTGAAAACATGAGGATGTTCTAACAACAACAGATGATTCATCTCGCCGTGACGAAACAGTGCATCTTGAACCGCGAGCGCCTCTGCATAGGGCACTCGGCCCAACCATCTGACATGAAGTGCGGATGTGTCGCTCATGACGTCGACCGCTTTCATCTCCTCACAACCGATTTACAGCTCTGAAGACCAGTCGCGAGTCTCGAGAATGTTCTTCACCTTCACAAGGAAACCTGCCGCGTACGCACCATCGAATGCTCGATGGTCCCACGCCATCGCAAGATTCCCCACGGGGTGAATCGCAATGCTCTCTCCACCACCTGGAACCGAAATGACTACCGGTCTTTTCACGATGGCATCGGTGGACAAAATTGCAACCTGTGGTTGATTGATAATCGGCATCGTGAGAACTGACCCGGCCGAACCGTTATTGGTGATTGTGAACGTTCCGCCCGAAATTTCATCTGGTGTCACGCGTCGGCTTCGGGCACGTTGTGCAAGATCAAATATTTCTCTTGCAATCGCACGCAACCGCTTCGTCTCGGCGTCACGTACAACCGGCACCAACAAACCCTGATAATCAAGATCGACAGCTACACCAATATCGATGAAGCGATGCACAATTAAATCGGTGTCTGTGACCGAGGCATTGAGGTGTGGGAATTCCGCCAACGCATCCACTACCGCGCGTGTGATGAACGGCAGATACGTCAAAGAGAAGCCTTCAGTTGACTTGAACTCATCTTTGACTTTCACACGTGTGGTGTCGACATTTGCAAAGTCAACTTCAACAACACTGAACGCATGTGGGCTGACAGCCTTGCTCACCACCATGTGCGATCCGGTCGCTTGACGAATCTTTGACAACGGAACAACTTCGTCGCGCGTACCCGCGACTGCTGTGGGAGCACTTGGTCGAGGTGCTGATGGCGCCATCGGGGCCGCAGCAGCAGGAGAAACGGTAGGTGCACTTGTTCGCGCTCCGCCTCTTTCGATGACGGCGACCACGTCGTCACGAGTAATGCGTCCTCCTGGCCCGGTGCCGGTGATTTGGGCGACGTCTAACCCGTTTTCGGAAATCAACTTGCGCACAACAGGTGACAACACCTGACCAGATGTTTGAGTGCTCGCCACCGGAGCTGGCGCTGGTTGAGGTGCAACTGCTGGCGCGGGAGCTGGCTGTGGTGCAGGAGTTGGAGCAGCTGCTGGCGCGGGAGCCGGTGCGGGTGCAGGAGCAGGTGCTGCTGCTGGTTCGGGCGAAGGAGCAGAAGAAGTTGCAGGCGCAGCACCTGCATCTCCGACAACAGCAATCACTGTGCCCACCGCGACGGTGTCGCCTTCTTGAACACGAATCTCTGTCAATACGCCAGCGATAGGTGACGGTACTTCAGTATCAACTTTGTCGGTCGACACTTCAAACAATGGTTCGTCAGCGGCAACTTGTTCACCAACTTTTTTGAACCAACGCGTAATGGTTCCTTCGGTGACGGTCTCGCCAAGTTGTGGGAGTGTGATCTCGGCCATGATTGTTTTCCTTTATGCGCAGTTCTACGAGTTGATCGAGCGGCCAGTCAGCGACATCACCGTCTCGCCAAAAAGTTCGGACAAACTTGGGTGAGGCTGCAAGAAGTGGGCAATCTCTTCAACATTTGCTTCCCAGTTCACCGCAAGGTAACCGCCAGAGAGTTGTTCTGTAACCCATGGTCCGACCATGTGAACACCTAACACTTGACCCGCGGTGCCATCTGCGTTCTTCTTGGCAATGATTTTCACCAAACCATCTGTCTCGCCCACAATTTGCGCGCGACTATTGGCGCGGAATTGATGTTTGGCGACAACAACGTCATGACCAGCAGCGCGAGCAGCTTCTTCACCGGGGCCAGCCCAGGCAACTTCCGGGCTGCAATAAATTGCCCACGGCACACGGTCGTAATCAACCGGGATTGCTGATTCTCCAAGTACTTGTTTCACCACCAAGATCGCTTCTGCGTAAGCAACGTGAGCAAGCTGCGGCGTATTAATAAGGTCACCAATCGCGTACACGTTGGGAACAGACGTGCGACAGAAGTGATCAACTTCCACAAAGCCGCGTTCGCTGACCGCAACTTTTGTCTGCGACAACTTCAATTCATCGGCGTACGGGCGACGACCGATAGAGACAATGACTGCGTCCACTTCCAAGGATTGTCCATCACCGAAGTGAACAACTGTTGACCCAGAGCCTGTAGGGGTATGTCCAGTGACGGCCACGCCTGTTTTGATATCAATTTTCTTCTTTTGAAAAGAACGAACGACCACGTTGGCAAGATCGGCATCGAGCCCGGGCAAAATTTTGGGAAGACCTTCAAGAATCGTGACGTGTGCACCGAGGTCGGCAAATGTTGACGCAAACTCACATCCAATTGCGCCGCCACCAATCACGGCAATACGTGCAGGAATGCGATCGAGCATCAACACTTCATCTGATGTCATCACGGGACCACCAGGTTCAAATCCAGGGATAACACGTGGCACGCTTCCCGCCGCGAGAATCACACTGTGTCCTGTCACGGTTGTCGTTGATCCATCAGTTGCTGTCACTGTGACCGAGTTATCGGCGTTCACAGAGCCAACGCCCACCATGTAGGTCACTTTCTTCGCCTTTGTCAGGCCAGTGAGTCCCTTCACTAAGCCATCAACAATTTTTTGCTTTCGTGCTTGCGCAACGGCGAAATCTGTTGCGCCCACGGTGACCGAGATTCCGAAATCTCCCGCATGTTCTGCATGTCGACGAGCTGCAGCTGTTTCCAAGAAGGCCTTCGCGGGAATGCATCCTCGGTTCAGACATGTTCCACCAATGACGTCTTTTTCAATCAATGCCACATTCAGCCCCGCAGATGCTCCGTAGAACGCTGCGGCATAGCCACCAGGGCCACCACCAACAATGACAAGATCGAACTGGTCAGCCATGGGGTTTTCTCCAATCACATCGGGCACGACGCTGTGTCCAACACCTACACGGTAGCCGTAATACCTACGGCGCCCACTGGGATTGCTGGCCAGCGCGCAGATAGGCAACCGTCACACTGCCGTCACTGCCAGGAAATTCCACGACACATTCGACAACATCATCAACAGCCGTGGGAGGACATTGCTCGGACTGCATGATCGTCGGCGACAACACCTTGCCGTTCGCCAACAGTCGCCACCCCTCAATTGGGTCGCCATTTGCCACCCCAAACATCACCACGGTCACAGAGGTCGCCATCTCGGACTGCTCTACCTTCTTCACCGTGACTGTCATATCGGACAGGGTTTGCTCGACACCGAGAGAATGCACCACTACTTCAGTGGAGTCATTTGCCACCTGAAATAACTTCACTCCACCTGCCAACATGATGGCTAATCCGCAGATCAAAGCCGTCAAGATGAGTTTGCGAGTGCTCATGCCGTCTCAAGGCTAGGCCGTTACGGGCTCAACAATTGGCGTCTAGACGACAGTCACTACGACATACGGAACAATTGGCGCCCGAATGTGGTTGACCCCAATATGAAAATTCTTATCACCGGAGCCTCGGGCCTGATTGGACGCGCCCTCACAACTGAATTACAGGCTCAAGGACACACCGTTGTTGCTGCGGTGCGCCGACAACCACGTCGAAACGACGAAATTATGTGGGACCCCGCCGAAGGAATTCTCGACCCACGTGCGTTCGACGGCGTTGATGCGGTGGTTCATTTGGCAGGCGCAGGAATTGGTGACAAGCGTTGGACTGAGGCATACAAGAAAGAAGTTCTGGAAAGCCGAACACTGGGCACCGCGCTGTTGGCAAAAACGATGGCATCACTTGAACACAAGCCATCGGTCTTTCTCTCTGGTTCGGCAATTGGTTACTACGGTGCTGCTGGCGATGAGAAATTCGATGAAACATCTCCCGCGGGACAAGGATTTCTTGCCGACGTGTGTGTGCAATGGGAAAAAGAAGCACAGCCAGCAATCGATGCGGGAATTCGTACAGTGTTCTTGCGAACGGGAATTGTTCTATCTCCCAAAGGTGGCGCTTTGAAGAAACAGTTGCCATTGTTCAAACTTGGACTTGGTGGACGTTTTGGAAATGGTCGCCAGTGGCAAAGCTGGATCAGCATTAACGACGAAGTCAACGCCATCATTCATTTGTTGACATCGACTTTGTCGGGTCCCGTCAATCTGACAGCACCCGAACCAGTCACCAATGCTGATTTCACCAAGACATTGGCTTCTGTCGTGTCACGTCCTGCAATCGTGCCCATTCCATCGTTTGGTCCAAAGTTGCTGCTCGGCGGAGAACTCGCAGACGCTTTGCTCTACACAGGTCAACGCGTCATTCCCGCTGCACTCACGCGTGACGGATTTGTTTTTGCACATCAAACTCTCGATGTCGCACTTCGTGCTCTCCTGAAAAAGTGACCCAGCAACCACTTCCCACGTCGGCGCGAGTAGTCATTGTTGGAGCGGGCCTTGCTGGCTTGACTGCTGCTCGAGTGCTCAATCAACGTGGCATTGATGCAGTCATAGTGGAAGCATCTGATGGCGTCGGTGGTCGCGTACGCAGTGACACTGTGAATGGCTTTATTCTCGACCGTGGCTTCCAGGTTCTATTGACTGCTTATCCCGAGATACACCGACATCTCGACATTGGTGCGCTTCAACTGAGAAAATTCGAACCTGGAGCAATCGTGTGGAAATCAGGTCGTGGCCACATTGTCAGCGATCCGTTTCGACGTCCTCAGACGTTGCTCTCCACCACATTTGCGCCAATTGGAACCGTCGCCGACAAGGCGAGAATTGCCCAGATGCGTGCACGTATGAAGTCAGCAGATCCACGCGCGTTACTTCGTGGACGCGACATGCCAACGATTGATGCGCTTCGTCAGATGGGCTTTTCCGACACAATGGTGAACTCATTTTTCAAGTCACTCGTTGGTGGTATTCAACTCGATCCTCAACTGTCTACATCTCGACGTATGTTCGACGTCATTTTCCGAACACTGGCCACTGGCGACTCGGCAGTTCCCGCCCATGGCATGGGACAAATCTCTCAACAACTGGCGTCGTCGTTGACTCGAACACAGATCTTTCTGAACACAAAAGTGGGACAAGCAAACGGTCGTCGTGTCGTCACCACCGACGGTCACACCATCGAAGCCGATGCCGTCATCGTTGCCACCGAAGGTCCTGTTGCATCTCAACTGCTTGGACTCCCCCACGTTGAATCACGCGCAGCAGGTTGCGTCTACTTCGCAGCCCCCGTCTCGCCGGTGAACGGGGCATACATCGTGCTCGACGGCAAGGGCGAAGGACCCGTCTTTAATGTGGCGGTGATGTCGAACGTGTCCGAGAAGTACGCACCGACAGGACAACACCTCATTGCCGCAGCGTTGCCTGGCAAAGCAGATGGTGACCTGGAACATGTGGCTCGCCAGCAACTCCGTTCATGGTGGGGTGCACAGGTTGATTCGTGGACACACCTACGCACATACGCCATTGCCCATGGTCAACCTGGGCAAAACACTCCGTTCTCACCCAAAAAGAAAGTCTCGTTGGGAGACGGGTTGTTTGTGTGTGGGGATCATCGCGACACCGGATCAATTCAAGGAGCGATGTTTTCTGGTCGTCGATGTGCAGAAATGGTCGCCGAGCACGTCACACTGTCTGTATGACACAGAACCCAAACAAGCGAATCGTTTCACGATCAGTTTTTGTTCCCGCGCCTGCGCACGAAATTTTTGATCTGCTTGCCAACCCACGACGACACAGTGAGATTGATGGTTCTGGTTCGGTGAAAGATGCACAGATTGATGCTCCCGAGCGTTTAAGCCTGAATGCACAATTTGGAATGAACATGCGTATCGGTGTTCCTTACAAAATGACCAACACGGTGGTCGAGTTTGAGGAAAATTCTCGTATTGGTTGGCGTCATTTTGGTGGACACATCTGGCGTTACATCTTGGAACCCGCAGACGGTGGCACAAATGTCACCGAGCAGTTTGACTGGAGCACGGCGAAATCACCATTGATGTTGCAGGTGATTCGTGCACCCCAAAACAATGCGCGCGCAATTGAAAAGACACTGGCGAATCTGGAGAAACTTTTTTCTTCGCGTTGATTCAGCG
>JBEDHS010000179.1:0-4968 GCA_041173945.1 Actinomycetota bacterium | reverse complement strand
CAAAACTCGTTCCTTCCTTCCATGCTTCTCGTTGGACGCGAAACCACGCCCAATTTTCTCCGGTGTGATGACGAAGAAAAGCCATGAAGCCCACGAAACCCAACGGCGAGAGCAGTGGTGCAATCAAGGACTTCCACTCACGATCTTCTTTAATCGCAAGTAACGAAGCGACAGCACATACAGCAACAAGTGCGACTCCATTTGGTCGCGCCGCTGTTCCCAATGCGGCGAGGATTCCCGCCACAAGCCACAACTTTCTGTGTAACGCCAAGAAACACAACGCGGCAAGCGTGAGAAGAATTGCCTCCGAATACGCCCAACTCAGAACAAAGCTGCCGGGAAAAAACGCGACAAGCACCATTGTCTTTTGTGCGGTTTTCACATCGAAGAGTCGTCGCGCGATGAGTCCTGCAAGCACGACGAAGATCGCGCCAAAGACGAGGTTGATCAACAATGCGATACTGACTGGTCCGCCGGGCAAGAGATTGTCGATGTAGTGAACTAAACGCGGATATAACGGGAAAAATGCTGCTCGCGCGTCGGACACGAAATAGGTGACGTTCGGCATGATGTTGTGCGGGTATCCCTTGCGAACAACTTCGAGATACCAATGACCATCCCAGCTGTCGAGAACCGCGATCAGTCCTGAAAATCCGCCGGGTGGTTCTTCATTGTTGAGTCGTGCCCATACCGCATCTGCGGCTACTGCAACAGCAGCGCCCATGATGACAAAGACTCGAGACAAGACATAAGCAATCGCACCGATGCGCAGTGCTTTGCCCCACGGATCGGAAGATGGTGGCAACAATCGGGTAAGTGGTGAAGCGTAATTTTTCATAAGCGTCCTAGTGCTGTGCAAACAATACGCCTGCCAGAACTCACAGTTGCGTGATGGACACTATTGGTCGACGGGGGCCTCGGGCTGGCGCCCGATAGCCCATCAGTTGCAGCCACCGCACAACCCGGTGCCTGTGTCCGACATAGGGCGCAAGCGACTCAAGCATCTGTTCGTCGGTGCCACGTGCAATGCCGTGCAGCGCCCACGCAACGGTATTTTTCAAATGAAAGTCACCAACGGCTAACGCATCGGGATCCCCAAAGGCAACACTGCCTGCGACTGCGGCGGTCCATGGCCCCACACCGGGCAAGTTCATCAGAGAGTGGGTGTGTTGTTCGGCAGGAACATTGGATGGCCAGTCGCGAATCAGAAAGTGACTGACGCGCGCAATATTGCGAATCGTGTCCGCTCGTTTTCGTTCAATGCCATATTCATGAAATGTCACGTAACCCAGTCGCGCTAATACATCAGGCGCGGGAGGGACACGCAAAGTGGGATGCGGGCCGGGTGCTTTCTCGCCGAATTGTGTGACAAGTGCTTGCCATTGACGTACGGCCTCGCCAGCGGTGACGCGTTGACCTAAGACGGCCGGAATAATCTCGTGAAACGGCGTCTCGGTTCGCCCTAATGCCAATTGCTGGAATGACTTTTGCGCACGTTTCACCACGTCGTGGTGTGCGACGAGATCTGGGATCACATCGTCATCACCGAGCAAGGCGTTATAACGCGCGTGCAGCCAATCAGCCCCAGGTCCAAAGAACTCCGCGAATGGTGACGTGCCGATTCCCTCAATTTTCACTGTCGCAGGCCCCAGTGGGGTGAGGGTCGCTCTCCACAAAGTAGAGCCATCAATGATTGTTGTTGGGTCTGGGCGGCCGAATCGGTACGCGGCGACGGTGAGATGTTGCAACGGAAAATTCGTGTTCGAGGCGATAGCCATACAGTACCCATGGCACGATAGGGCATGGCAGAAGTAGACCTCAGTTTTCCGCGTGATGGCGTTGCACTCCTCACTCTTAATCGACCTGAATCACTCAATGCGATGACGAATGATCTGGTTCAGCTCTTGCATCAACGACTCGATGACATCTCCATCAACCGAGACGTCAGGGTGGTTGTTCTGACCGGAGCTGGACGAGGTTTCTGTGCCGGTCTTGACCTAAAAGGGTATGGGGATGCGCCAGGCTATGCATGGAACGGTGCAGTGGAAAAAGGATTAGCGGTTCAAAAGCACATCGCGTCGTTAATCCCTCACATGCGTTCGTTGCCCCAGCCAATCATCTCTGCAGTCAATGGTCCAGCATCGGGCGGTGGCTTTGCATTGGTGTTGGGTTCTGACATCCGACTCGCTGCTACGACCGCACGATTCAACGCAGCGTTCATTCGCATAGGTCTTTCTGCGTGTGACATTGGCACAAGTTGGCTTCTTCCGAGACTGGTCGGTGCAGCGCGTGCGCAAGAGTTGATGTTGACAGGACGTTTATTTGACGCCCAAGAAGCGCTGTCGATGGGGTTGGTCGCATCGGTTGTGGATAACCATGAACTACTTGATGTGGCATATGACAAGGCGGCGGAAATTATGTTGAACACACCGTTAGGGGTGGCCCTCACGAAAGAGGGGATGTGGTCTGCGCTTGAAATTCCCGGTCTGCAGGCTGCGATCGATATGGAAAATCGGCAACAAATCATGGCGAGTTTCTCCGACGACGCTCGTGAAGTGCGACGCGCGCGAGGCGAAAAACGTCCACCTGTGTTTGGCGGGTAGAGACTTTTATATTTCGTTCAAAACTTCAGTGAATTCTTTCTGGCAACTCTGAAGGACTAGTTTGTGAGTGTGAGCGAACGCGAAATCATGACGTGGGACATTTTTGGATCTGCGAGTCGTGAACTCGCAGTGAGTGTGGCGGATTCGGGATACGAACCTGACATCATCTTGGCCATCGCCAGAGGCGGGCTTCTCGCCGCGGGAGCGTTGGGATATGCCTTGGCCGTCAAGAATCTCTACACGATGAATGTTGAGTTCTATACAGGCGTCGATGAGCGTTTGCCCGTACCAATGATCTTGCCTCCCGTTCCGGACTTGGTCGAGCTTCGTTTCGCAAGAGTGTTGATTGTTGACGATGTTGCCGACACAGGGCACACCCTCAAGATCGTGCAAGATTTTTTCAAAGGTCGCGTCAAAGAGGTTCGTACTGCTGTGCTGTACGAGAAATCTCACTCCGTTGTGCGATGTGACTACGTCTGGAAACAAACAGATTTGTGGATCAATTTCCCCTGGAGTGATAAAGACCCTGTGGTGTCGCGCGCAGGTGTCGTCAAAGACGCCTAAGTCGATGTGAAAAGACATCTTTGTGGACGTCGGCGAGTTAGCCAAAGTCCTTGATGATGGTCAGGGCGGTATTGCGCCCGCTTGACCCCCAGACTCCGGCGCCGGGAAATGTTGCTGCGCCTGTGAGATACAAACCTGTGATCGGAGTTGTGTAGCGAGTGAGCTCTGGATTCGTTCCCAAAAATGCTGCCAGTGGTCCGCCGGCAAAACTTGTGGCATGACCTTTGGGTAAGTGAAAATCTTTTTCGTAATGCATGGGGGTGACTGCGCGCCATTCTCTGATGGATTCCATAAAACCCGGTTCAGCTAATTGTGACCACTGTCGAAGCCAACGCTCTGGTTCTTCACGTGATTCCCATCCATCAACAAACGAGTACGGCGTAAAGAGCGCCTCCAAACTAAAGACATGTAGACCTTCTGGAGCTAATGAGTCATCGGCGACAGAAGGTGAATTAGCAAGAAGCGCCATGCGTGGCATCACCCGGCCCTCTCGCATTAACTGGGCACCTCGGTGTAGTTCTGCTACCGATGGACTAATCACGACGGTTGATGCGACTGCATCGCGATTGTCCAGTCGTGGAGCAGTCGTTGTCACCGCATCAATTTTTGATTCATATCCTTCGTCGGGTTCTATGTCTCTCCAGCGATTGATGAGCGACGTAGCCCTCGACGGTGGATTTTTTAGCCATGAGACAAAGGTTCTTCTGGGGTCGCACGCTGACACCACAACCTTTGCGGTCATGGTTGCACCATCTTGGGTCTGCACTGCAGAGACGCGCTGCCCCTCGCAGACAATTCCCACCACACGGGTGGATGTGCGCAGCATTCCTCCCGCTTCCAAGAATGAAGCAAGAAGTGCATTAGGCAGTGCTCCGCTTCCGCCAACGGGGCGCCCAACGCGTGAGAGATGACGCAATGCGAATGAGATCGCACCAAGACCAGTGCCTGGTGTTTCAGGGGATAATCCCCACACCACCGGGCCTTCCACCATGGCGGGACCAATGATCGCTTCGTTGTCGAAAAATTGTCGCATGACGTCAGCCGCAGACATGCGACTCATCTTCAACATTGTGGCAACGCCTGATCCACCGCGTCGTACAACAGTACCGGCGAGCGACATGCGAGTTGGTCTGCGTGTTGCTGCGTCAGTAATGAGCCGGGCGACGGGCAACATTGTTTTCACATAACGTCGATATCCCTCAACTGAGTCGGGATGCGACTGGGCTAGAGATTCGAGTGTGCGGTCGACGTCGTGCCAAATTTCCCAGGGCTTTTGAGACGACCAATCGAGGTTCACTTGTGGTGGTTCGACATCGATATATCGCAGACCGTGTTCAGCTAGGCGCAATTCTTCTGCGATGGGGGTTGTACGAAAGGCGAGATGGTCGCAGTTACAAATATTGACATGGGCTCCAGCAAAATTTTCACTCGCTGCGGTTCCACCAACTTCATGTCGCGCTTCAATCAACATCGTCGACATTCCGTGCCGCGCAAGGTAGGCCGCTGTCACAAGTCCGTTGTGACCCGCACCGATAACGATTGCGTCATAATCGGTCTGAATCGTGCGAGCCATAGAGACATTCTCTCACTCAGATAGGTTAGAGACATGATTTCGTCTCGTTCGCTGGCTGACCTTCGCGCACCAGAAATTTCCTCTGCTCTGACGTCGGAGTCCATCGTTGTTTTACCACTGGGAGCGATCGAGCAACATGGACCTCATTTGCCGATGAGCACCGATTTTGTTGTGGCTGAAGCAGCCTCCAAGGCTGCTGTTGACACCGTGGGCGAGGAAGTTAACGCA
>JBEDHS010000178.1:0-3488 GCA_041173945.1 Actinomycetota bacterium | reverse complement strand
TACGAAGAGAGCGACGATGAGAAAATGTCGGAGATTCGCGCACGCGTCGATGCAATCGTGAACGACCCTGCCACAGCGGATGCGTTGAAACCGTGGTATCGCCAATTGTGTAAGCGGCCGTGTTTTCATGACGAATACTTGCAGTCATTCAATAACCCCCATACCCACCTGGTCGACACCGATGGAAAAGGTGTCGAACGTATTGACGCAACAGGTGTATGGGTGAATGGAGTTCACTACGAGACTGATTGCTTGGTGATCGCATCAGGTTTTGAAGTAGGCACTGCCTACACACGTCGCAGTGGGTACGACGTTGTTGGAAAAAACAATGTCGCCTTGAGTGAATACTGGGCAGACGGCATGCGCAGCTTGCACGGAATCCACGTCCACAACTTTCCGAATCTATTCATACTTGGTCCCGCCCAAGGCGCCAACTTAATTTCGAATATTCCTCATAACTATGTGGCGAACAGCGTTGTGATTGCCTCAACAATTGCTCATGCACTGAATAGCGGAAGTATTGAAATCGAAGTCACACAAGAGGCCGAGAACAACTGGATTGATCTCATCACGAGCACTCAACGAGGTCTTCGTGGTGGCGAAGATTGCACACCGGGTTACTACAACAACGAAGGTGGCTCGATGGGGCGCCGTGAGCAGTTGAATTCCAGTGGTCACCCAGGTGGGCCAGTTGCGTATTTCGAATACATCGAACAATGGCGTACATCTGGCGATTTTGTAGGCGTAGAGTTCCGCTAAGTCTCCACTGAAAAGACGATAAACAACTCCAGTTCACATGTCAAAATTTTCGTATCGACGTGCGCTATAGCCGTTTTCGTTTGCGTGTGAATAGTCGAGATGCAAACTGCCATCCTTTCCTTAAATGATGAATGTCATGAGTAATTGTCCTTATTGATGTGAGATAAACGAGAAGTGATGTTTGTGAGTTGAGGCTCTATTGAGCGTTCCGAACACTGAGCGACACACCGGCAATTCGTGTCGGTGCATCGACAGAAAAGGAACAGGTCACACGATGATCACCACCTCAACCTCGCCCCCCGGGCGTAAACGGAGTACGGCAATGTTCGTGCTCGCGGCTGTTGCATCTTCCTTCGGGTGGGTCGCAGCAGTCGCACCCAACGTGGCAAATGCCAGCACCATCACCACAGGAACCATCAGTGCTCGAATGAGCGATCACATCGGAGTCGATGTCAACGGCGACCCCGATGGATCGGATTCAGACAACTGTGTGCGTTACGCACCCGAAAATGGTCCGTCTGCATCTGACTGGGTGTCGGCTACATCGATGCCCGCCGAAGCGCGCACTGCCCATGGCCGGTCAGAGTCAAAGTGTCCGAAGGATCTCGACATCACAGAACAGAGTGCCGTCGGCATCAGACCAGCAACTGGTGTGACAGTGGAGGACGGGGAACCATTTCTCTTGGGCCGTGTCATCCACTACAACAATCCGATTCGATCATCGGCCGAGTATTGGGAAGGTGTTCTCTCGATGCGTATGGATGGGTTCGATGGTGCACCGTCAGTCGATTTCGATTGGTGGATGTGGGAGACCCCGAATGAAGCGGATCCGTGTCCCGATGGAGGCAACGCTGATGGATGTTTCGATGAAATCAAGTTTGCATCGCCCGTGGGTGACACTGTACTCAGCCAGGACGGAAGCAACTATCGATTGATCATCGAAGGATTCGAGCCTGTGGCTGCAGCCACAGAATGTCCATCTGCACCAACCAATGGCACCAACGATGACTTCTGGACAGCAGAACAAGCTACAAGTCATGCGTGTCTGTATGGCACATTGGCTGAGCTTCGTTTGGTCACCGTGGTCAAGACAATCGAAGGTGCAACGGACACAATCGTGGCACCATCGGCTGATTTTGGCTTTGACACCACCTCAACCGTGAAGAAGTCGCCATGGGACGGCGGAGAATTCACACTGACTCCACCTGCTGACGGCAGCGACCAGAGCAAGGCTTGGGAAATCGGGCGCGAGGAAGTTGTCACAATTGACGAGCGCGACTCCATGGACGAGCGTTGGTCATTGACCTCGATTGAGTGCACCGAATTTGATGCTGCGGGCGATCCACGTCCGTTAGCTGAAGCTTCGTACGATCTCGTAAAAGGTGTTGTAACTCTTGATGATGTAGCTGCGCCTGCGAATCCGTCGAAGCCCGACATCACGTGTGAATTCACCAACACGTACACGCCGATGGCGATGGTGACATTGGTGAAGTCCGTTGAATCAGGTGATGCAGAAGCATCCGACTTCACTCTCACCGCTACCGGTGAGAGTGCTGCTCCGGTCAGCGGTTTTGTTGTGACCGGCGCGAGTGGATCCTCTGACGTCACGTCGGTGATGGTGCCTGCTGGTACGTACACGCTGTCGGAGTCGGGACCTGTCGGTTACATCTCTGACGACGGATGGTCGTGCACCGACATGACGGTGACCGATGACGAAGTCACCTTTGCCGATGGAGATGAAGTGACCTGCACAATCGTGAACCGATTCGCAACTGGTTCGTTGGCGATCAATGTTGCGGTTTCTGACCCATCGAGTGGATTAACGAATCCGAGTAAGTTGTTCACGGGCACCTATGTCTGTGGAGAGAGTGATGTTGCATCCTTTGTCGCGACCGTGGCAACGCCTTTTGAAGTATCAGGACTTCCACTTGGCGTGTCATGTACGGTGACCGAGACTGCACCCACTGGGGATCTGTTGAACAGCAGCTTCTCGTGGGGCACTATCGGGTACTCGACTCAACCAGTCGTCATTGGCGATGGCACCACGTCGACGGTGACAATCACTAATCCAATTGTGTTTGCCGCACCCACGACAACCGCAGCTCCCACCACAACGGTTGCACCCACCACAACGGTCCCTGTTGCGGTGGGTGGTTTGACAACTCCCGTCGATGAGACGGTGGCCGAGACCCTCGGCACATTGCCTAAAGCTGGTGTGCCTGTCGCTATTCCGAGTGCAGTGTTCGCAATTGCGTTGCTGTTACTTGGTCTTGGTGCGACAGTGGCCAGACGCGATGTCATTCGTCGGAAGCGAGCTGTTAACGACTAACAACGACTGTCAACGCATGTGAACCACATGGTGCATGGAGTGGGTCGGTGCCGATGGCGCCGGCCCACTTCGGCATGTATGGCTAGTGTGGCGCCATGGCATCTCCAGATATTTCGGTCACCAAAGGAATTCGTTACGCGTCCGCAGATCGTTTTTCTCCGCCAGTTCTCATCCCGTATACACCGGGAGATGAACTCGGTGTGTCGGGCCCAATCAGCCCGCAGGTTCCAGGAATGTTGGAACAAATGCTTGGCCAAGACATGTCGCAAGCCAGCGAAGACTGTTTGTACTTAGATGTCTACGCGCCAGCGACAACAACCGATACCGCACATCCGGTTCTTGTGTGGATTCATGGTGGAGCGTATGTCAACGGTGCAGGTTCTCTTCAATGGTATGACGG
>JBEDHS010000177.1:0-3205 GCA_041173945.1 Actinomycetota bacterium | reverse complement strand
CGTTGGTTCAACCGATTTAAGTTTGCCATCGGCGACAAGGTGCTCGAAGTAGGCGCAGGTACGGGGCACAACACCGAGATCCTCGCACGGAACGCGACATCAGTTACCGCGCTCGAACCTGACCCTTCGCTTTTCGACATGGCGCAGCGGAACTGCGCAGGGCTGTCCAATGTGCAGTTGCTCTGTTCGACGTTGCGAGATCACGTACATTCGGGCCAAGATGCTGGTGGCGTCACTTCGGTGGTCTACGTAAATGTTCTCGAGCACATCGAAAATGACCTTGATGAGCTTCGCCTCGCCTACAAACTGTTGAGCAGTGGCGGTCACGTCGTCGTGTTCTCTCCAGCACGGCATTCGTATTACGGGACTCTTGACCAATCATCACTCCACTTCCGTCGCTATTCGTCTCGCGAAGCCGAAGCGCTCCTCTCAACTGCAGGATTCGAATTAGTTCGATTGGAGCAACACGATCCCCTCGGAGGAGTGCTGTATTTCATCCTTTACCGAGTCTTGCGTGTCAAGTCTGCTGGTCGAACAAGTGTCTTTGCGTATGACAACATCGTGCTGCCTGTCTCACAACTTGTGGCAAGAATGACAAAGTACCGACTCGCCGGCAAGAACATCCTTTTCATCGGCCGAAAGCCCTAGGTCCAACACTCCAGCGCCGTTCGATCGGCTAGATACTGGAGTTCTACGAACCCTCAGGATGCCAATGAGCCAGACATCAGTTCGACCAAGAGGCTTCGTCGAATCTCCGCTATGCCAACGGCGGGAAGAATGAATTGTTGTGGTTCAATCTC
Organism: Actinomycetota bacterium; assembly: GCA_041173945.1. GTDB lineage: Bacteria > Actinomycetota > Acidimicrobiia > Acidimicrobiales > Ilumatobacteraceae > UBA2093. The sequence goes on along the minus strand of JBEDHS010000177.1, from coordinate 2,405 downwards.
GAGATGACGCACTGAGTTCATTGAGAGATTCCGGTTGTGCAATGACGAGATAGGCCTACTGCCGAGGCCGATTGGTGGTCGGCGACCATAGACCTGACGGATTTCGTAAAGAAGTGCAGCAATTGACAGGTTGTGGGGAGAACACACGATCTTCTGTTCCGCAGTCGCCATGGGCAATCCCGAAACCTTTTCGGTTAATCCAACAATGACTCGTGCTGCATCCTCCACGTAGAGGTAGTTCCTGATGGTGTCGAGCGGAACGAAGATCTCAAGCGGTCGTTGCTTCAGAAGAGCCAAACATGCTGCGGAAACCAGCCCTTGCTGTTTCTGGACATTCTGACCGCAGCCATAGAGATTTGAGATTCGCCCGATCGCGACTCGACAGTTCATGGCACTCGCCCACTGCGCAAAGAGATTCTCCACGCGGAGCTTCATTGAGCCATACGCAGTATTGATTGCAACTTCGGAGTCTTCGGATATTGGGGCTTCGGTCGACGCCCCATAAATTCCGCCTGCGGATGACGAATAGAAGAGCGTCCCATCGGACACCACTCCGGCTAGCTGGCTACCCAGTTCTTGAAGAAAGTACTCTGCTCGCTCGAACTCGCCGTTGATCTCATCATCGCTCGCACCGATTGTGCCCACGCCCGCACACCAATAGATCGTCCAAGGGCCACTGCATCCAACGAGGCGACTCGAAAACTCATCGATCGCAGCATCCATCGTCGTTTGATAAGCGTCAATATCGGTCCAGCTAATTGGCTTCGACGGAGCCCAGACATCATGGGACTTGCCCACCTCGCGGGCAACTGCCCCGCCCAAAAGGCCGCCCCGACCGATGACCCAGATCATGATGAACCTTGTCTACCTAGTCGCGATAGAGCGGGCCATCGGCGCGATCATTCGTAATCACGTACAAGGGTCGCCCGATGGCCGTCCGAACTAACAAGCCGACGTATTCGGCAATGATTCCGAGAACAAGCAAGATGAAGCCGCCAATGATCAACAGGAGGCTGAACATTGATGCCCAACCAACGACGTCAAATCCATACCAAAGCTTTCGAACTGCAACTGCGCCTGCAATGACGAGTCCGGTCACGAAAGACCCACCACCAAGAACACTTGCGATTCTGAGTGGTCTCGTACCAGCACTCAAGACGAGCCGCATGAAGTGGCTCGTCAATGACCGAGTGGAATATCCGGATGTCTCGCGACGCTCCTCACGGAGAGTGACGTCATGGGTTGCAGTCGATCGCGTCACCCAAGAAAGTGCAACGTCCAGGTAGACGTCGTTGCTTGCGAAGGCTGCAAGCGACCTTCCCATCTCACCAAGAACCAGACGAAAACTGGAGAAATACTGGACCTTCCCACCAGTCAGGATGGGCAAAAAGACCTTCTTGGTCAGACGAGATGCAAGATTCCGCGTGGCACTGTGCGGTGGCGGATTGACTGGTCGCCCATAGACGAGGTCTGACTTCTCCCTCAGGGCACACTCAAGCATCCCTGGGATTGCTGCGGGATCATGCTGACCATCTTCATCCACAGTGACGATCCAGTCACCGCTCGACGAGGCCATGCCAGCAAGCGTGGCGGCATGTTGCCCCGAGTTACGCGCAAGCCAGACATTCTTTACGATCGAGTTCTCTCGGGAGAGCTGTCGCATCACTTCGTCTGAGCCATCGGGTCCACAGTCATGAACAAGAATGATCTCTTTGAGTTCGATCGGTGGAGTGTGCGCTTTGAAGCGTTCTCGTTGAGCAATAATCTCCTCGACCACTGCCTTCAACGACCGCTCGCCACGGTAAACAGGAACAACTACTGAGAGAGAATGTGGCTTTTTCGTAGCTGCGGACTCGTTCGCCATTGGCAAAACTCTATCCGAGTGCGCGGTGCGCACCGTTCGCAATCAGCGACGTTGCGCAAGAACAAAGTGCTGACCACCCAACGGAACTTTACGCAGGAGCGAATCGATCCAATTCAGTCTCTTCAACGGCTCTGGGGTGAATAAGCAATATCCGGACTTCATGATTGACATGCCATCAATTTCAGAAAAATATCCCTCTGTTTCAGATTTCGACAGGAGAATGACCCCTTCGTCAAATGAACAGTTGGAGACGATTCTTCGTGTAATCGGGTTGAGCGGATTGTGTTCAAAGACTGCGACTATCCCTTGAGGACGAAGTCTTCGACAGAGATCGCGGACAACGTCATGGCGCAGTTTGGGTTCAATGTGGTGTAGCACGTTTGCAACAAAGATGAGATCAAACGCTTCATCTTCGACTTCCTGAAGGCCAACAGCACGAACAGTGGGAAATGCCTCACGAAGCACGTTGAGTGATTCCTTCGACTCGTCTGTGCATACAAGCGACTCGGGAGAAAATGCTTCGAGGAGAAATGGGACTGCC
>JBEDHS010000176.1:0-2850 GCA_041173945.1 Actinomycetota bacterium | reverse complement strand
CCAATAGTAGTCATGTATTGACCAGGGATGTATTTCGTTAATGATTTACAGACTCACACTCGACATGGGTCATAATGGAGCACATGGCCCTTTTCGGACACGTATTGACAGCAATGGTGACCCCATTTGATGCCGATGGTGCCCTCAATATTGACGAGGCTGTTCGACTTGCTCGGTGGTTGGAAAGCAACGGAAACGATGGCTTGGTTGTCTCTGGGACGACGGGGGAATCATCAACGTTGACCGACGATGAAAAGTTGTCGCTGTGGGAAGCAGTCATCTCTGCAGTTTCTATCCCGGTGATTGCAGGATCGGGCTCAAATGACACCGCACACTCAGTTCATCTCACTCGCGAAGTGTCACGGATGGGAGCCGCGGGAATTCTTGCTGTCGGTCCCTATTACAACCGACCGTCTCAAGCTGGTATCGCGGGACATCTGACCGCAATGGCCGAAGCGACGACATTGCCTGTGGTTGTCTATGACATTCCCGCGCGAACTGGGCGCAAGATTTCAACTGCAACATTGGTGAAGTTGGCAAATGATGTGCCGAACATTAAAGCCTTAAAAGATGCAGCAGGTGCTCCAGCAGAGACAGCCAATGTGATGGCCCATGTTCCATCAGATTTCGAACTGTATTCCGGCGACGATGGACTCACGCTTGCGTTCTTGGCATATGGCGCAACTGGTGTCATCGGCGTTGCGACGCACTGGTCGGGTCCTGAACATCAAAAGATGATCTCGGCATTTTTGAATGGAGACGTGGCGAGGGCAAGACAAATTAACGACGTCTTGTTGGAGAGTTATTCATACGAGACCGGTGATGACAATCCAAATCCCATCCCATCGAAAGTCATGATGAACATTTTGGGTTTCAATGTCGGTGAATGTCGCTTGCCAATGGGGCCACCGCCGGCGGGTCTTGAGAGTCGTGCACGAGAAGTATTGGCACGTCTCGAAAAAGCACGCGCGACACTGTAGGAATTTTTGTGGCAGATCCAGTTCGTATCGCATTCCTTGGTGGTCTTGGCGACATTGGTCGTAACTGCATGGTTGTGGAGCAAAACGACAAGCTGTTGTTAATTGACTGCGGCTTGATGTTTCCCGATGCCGACATGCACGGCATCGACTTGATTCTTCCGGATTTCACATATCTGCGAGAAAACAAAGATCGTGTCGTTGGCTGTGTGGCCACGCACGGTCATGAAGATCACGTAGGAGGTCTTCAGTTCTTACTTCGTGAATTGGAATTTCCCATCTATGGGTCAGCGGTCACGTTGGGATTAGCGCGCACGCGAATTGAAGAAGCGGGATTGCTCGGCAAGACACAACTTGTCACCGTTGCCGATGGTGAACGGTTAAACATCGGACCGTTTGATGTTGAGTTTCTTCCCGTCACACATTCGGTTCCACATGCACATGCGATTGTTTTGCACACACCACAAGGAGTCATCATCCACTCTGGTGATTTCAAGTTAGATCTCACGCCAGTCGATAATCGCCGCACTGATTTGGCGAGATTGGGAGAGTTGGCAAAGACAATCGGCATTCGGTTGTTGATGTGCGATTCCACCAATGCAGAAGAACACGGATATGCGCCAAGTGAGAAGTCGGTTGGCGCAGTGCTACATCAACTTTTCCACGAACACCGGCATCGTCGCATCGTGACCGCGAGTTTTGCGAGCCATATTCATCGTGTGCAACAAATCATCGAAGCTGCTCGAGATAGTGGTCGAAAAGTGGCTCTCATGGGGCGTTCGATGCAAAAGAACATCGCACTTGCACTGGATCTGAAATTGATCGATGTTCCCGCCAGCGTCTTTATTGACGTCGAACAAATTCATGAATACGCACCAGAAGACGTCTGTGTGATCTCGACGGGGTCACAAGGTGAACCAATGTCGGCATTGTCATTGATGTCGCGTGGTGAGAGTAAGTGGATGAAAGTCGGCGCTGATGACACGGTGATCTTGTCAAGCCATGCGATTCCTGGAAACGAAGGCAACGTCAATCGCGTGATTGATGGTCTTGTTCGTGCGGGTGCCAAGGTGGTGCACAGTGGCATCGCCGATGTGCATGCAACAGGGCACGCACAAGCCGACGAATTAAAGACGTATCACTCGATTGTGAAACCGGAATGGTTCGTTCCCGTGCACGGTGAATATCGACATTTACGGGCCCATGCTGAACTTGCCATATTGATGGGAGCAGATCCGTCTCGTGTGGTGCAAGCAGCAGACGGCGATGTCCTCGAACTGGACGACGACGGTTTGCGGTTCGCTGGCCAGATCCCGTCGAATTATCTGTTTGTCGACGGGATTGTGGGCGATGTCGGCCAGGGTGTGTTGCGCGATCGACGAGTACTCGCCGAAGAGGGAGTGGTGGTTGTTGTTGCCACTGTTGATTCATCTGAACGTCGAGTCATCACCGGACCAGAAATCATTACGCGCGGATGGGTCTATGCACCCGAAGCCGATGACTTGCTGGACGAGGCAGAGTCAGTTATCGAAAAAGCTTTGGTGAGTGCACTCAACGATGGCATCACAGATATTGATGGACTTGAACGTGTGGTTCGTCGCGCAGCAGGAAAATTCGTGAACGATTCAACGAAACGTCGGCCAATGATTGTTCCCGTGGTGATGTTGACCTAACAAGGTCAATCACACTGAATTTCGAATAAAAACACCTGAAAATACGTTTATAAAGGGGTATCCCGAACAGGGGAACACCTCGCGAGTAATTTTTTACGTATGTCTGGCAAAAGTTCTCGTTCATCGTCTGGGGGCTCGAAGGGCTCTGGCCGTAACTCTGTCAAGACCCCTGCGAAGGGAAATCGCCGACCACAGTCTCG
>JBEDHS010000175.1:0-9760 GCA_041173945.1 Actinomycetota bacterium | reverse complement strand
ACATTGTGCTCGCCCGACCGCCGCTGGCCAAGAGAGAGTGACCAATAGGTCCGATCTCTTCCTTATGTGGCATGCGCACCAGGCCATTGACATAATCGGGAATCTCACCCGTCAAAAGCATCGCGTTGATTGCGCTTCCACCACCGAGTGTTCGTGCTTGTATGTATGGCGATGGAATCGCTCCATTCACCAGAGCGACCTCGTGAATACGGTGATGCGAGAAATCATCCAACACATCAAAAAACCGATGTGCATCATCATGGATGGAGAGCACACCCGGCTCAACAACCACGATGTCGTGATCTGTTGAGTGCGCTAGAGACTGAGCAATGACGGCGCCCGCAGTACCTCCCCCGACGACAACGATGTGCCGGCGAGACACGGTGCTACTTTCCGTCGGCCACGAATGGCGACAAGGTGGCCAAGTGTGCAGCGTCGTTATATCGAACGAGTCGCCACTTCGAACCTTGTAGATGCACCAATTCGGTCATCGATGTGTTCACAGTGTTCAATTCGAACTTGCCCGTCGGATGCATGTGCAAAGTATGGCGCAGCACTGCATCAATGACGCCGCCATGACAACTGACAAACACTGTTCCGCCCTCATGTTGACGAACCGTACGACGCAAGGTCTCGATGATTCGGTCGTGAAACTGGGCAATGGTCTCACCCCCGGGATAAACCACGTCATGAGGGTCGCCATCCCATCGGGGCTGACCGAATCTCTCCACAAATTCCTGATACGACATTCCGTCACAATCGGGACCCGGATCATGTTCACCCCATCCCGATTCCACTGTCAAAGGAAGAGAGCCCAATGCAGGAGCAACGATCGTCGCAGTTTCAATGGCGCGCGGAAAGTTGCTCGCTACCATCGCGGCCGCATCGACGGAGCCTTCGGTCAACAATCGATTTCTGAGAGCCTCCGCTTGAAGACGACCATGTGGTGTCAGACCCGTACAGGAACGAGGGCCACCTAAAAAACGTTCAACGGTAGCTCGCGATTCGCCGTGACGAACAAGAACCAAGCGAGTCATCGACACGAATATCAGGCCAACTTTTCGACAAAGGCTTCCAACTGTCGCAAATTGCGACATTCATAGACGCCATCGGTGTGAGTTCCATATTCGCCCACGATTGAGTCCCCGGTGTTCCAATATGAACGGGGTTCGGGATTCAACCAGTACACCTTGCGAGCCTTTTGCTTGATCTCTTTGACCACCCATGCCTGGGACGCGTGATAATTGTTTCGCGCATCACCCAGAAGAATGACGTTCGACTTGGGGTTGATTTCTTTACCCCACTTCTCCCAGAACACTTCAAAGGCGTGACCATAATCTGAGTGTCCGTCCACCCAAATAACGTCGGCTTCGGTGTTGATCCGCGCGATTGCTTCGGACACATCTTCGGTCTTTTTGAAGAAATCTGTCACTTCATCAATTCCGTCAATGAAAACGAAAGCACGCACTTTTGAAAACTGATTCGAGAGTGCATACACCAGCATCAACGTGAACCGAGCAAACGCGGCTACTGAACCCGAAATGTCAGCCACGACAATCAACTCGGGCTTTGATGGACGAGGGTACTTAAATTTCGGCTCCGCTGGAACACCGCCATAGGCCAAACTGTGTCGCACTGTGTTTCGAAAATCCAAAGGCCCTTTGCGACCGTGGCGACGCTTGCGTGCCAATTTGGTTGCGAGCTTTCGAGTGAGTGGCTGAAGTGCCTTTTTGAGATTTTGCATTTCATCACGGCTGGCATGCATGAATTCGACATCTTCAGGAAGCGGCTTGCGTAGTGTCTTTGCCATTGCCTCGGCACCTCTGTCAGCAACAAGACGACGACGGATTTCAGCTTCGACCTCTTGTTTGAACTGCTCAATGCGGTGGTTGTACTCATCGCGTTCAAGGCGTTCTTCAAGCTTGGTCAACTCTCCCCCGACCTGCTCTTTGGACGCTTCCATCAAACGTTCAGTCATTCCGTCTAGGTCGAGATTGCGTAGTGTTCGATAGAGGTAGTACGTGCCACCAACAGGGCGACCTGGCTCCATGCCTGCGAAACGCTGTACGGCCTGACGCGCCAATGCGCGCATCATGGCTTGATCACCGTTCATCAACGCATTCATCAAGATGTTCATCAACTCTTCCGGCGTGAGTTGATCCATTCCTCCGGCACCACCGTTGCCTTCGCCCTTCATCTGGGCGTCTTGCATCTGTCTGAGGAAGTCGTCGATACTTCCCTCACCGTCACCATCAACAATGTTGTATTCAGGACCACGAAGACTGAAATACACCTCGAACACGGTCTCAAACGAACGCCAGTGCGCGTGGTTCTTCACCAACGTTGCACCCAACGCGTATTTGAACGCTTCTCGATCTTCGAGTGGGATGTGCGAAATCGCCGTCATGGCGTCGAGGTTCTCGGTCAAACTCACGGGAAGACCAGCATTTCTCAGTTCAACAATGAACCCAGAGAGCAACTCAAGCATGACGCGTATGACCCCGACTAATCGACGGAGAGTTCCTTTGCCGCCTTGGCAATGTCGGACTGATACTTCAACAAGATGTGCAGTGTCTCTTTTGCCTGCTCCGCATCGATGGTCTCAATCCCCAACAACACCAAAGTGCGTGCCCAGTCAAGGGTTTCACTCACCGATGGTGACTTCTTCAGATCTAGTTGGCGGATACTGCGCACGATGCGTGCCACCTGGTCGGCAAGCATCTCGGTGATACCTTCAACTTTGGTCAACACAATTTCTTTTTCGCGATCCATCTGCGGATAGTCGACGTGAAGAAAGAGACAGCGGCGCTTTAACGCTTCCGACAGTTCACGTGTGTTGTTAGAAGTAAGGAACACCAAAGGGATCTGCTTTGCGGTGATCGTGCCAAGTTCTGGAATTGATACTTGATATTCCGACAGAATCTCGAGCAAGAGTGCCTCGGTCTCGACTTCGACACGGTCGACTTCGTCAATCAACAACACCACTGGTTCATCTGCAGTGATTGCCTCGAGCAAGGGACGACGCAATAAAAATTCATCACCAAAGATGTCATCATGAATTTCCGACCACGAATCTGAATTTCGATCGGCCTGAATTCTCAGCAATTGCTTTTTGTAGTTCCATTCATACAGCGCCTTGGATTCATCCAAGCCTTCGTAGCACTGAAGGCGAATCAGACGTGCGTTTGTCATCTCTGCGATGCTCTTTGCCAATTGGGTTTTTCCCGTACCGGCTGGTCCTTCCACCAAGATTGGCTTTCCCAGTCGATCTGCCAAGAACGCCACTCCGGCAATCCCCTCATCGGCGAGATAGTTGACAGCTTTCAGGCCGTCGCGAACTTGTTGTACTGATTCAAAGCGTGGCGCCATAAGGTATCCAAACTAGTGGGCGTAGCCCGTCAAGGGTGTATCGGCGAGCACACCCCAAGGACATAACCTTGATTCATATGTTCAAAGACACTGTGATCGTGGCTCTCGGCACCGCAGTGTCACGAATTACAGGTCTTCTTCGCGTCATCGTCCTGGGCATCATTTTGGGTCAGACCGCCCTTGCTGACGCATTCGATGGAGCCAACAACTCGCCAAATTCCATCTACGAACTTTTAGTGGGAGGAATCTTGGCAGCGAGTCTTCTGCCGCTCTTCACTCGATTCGCAGAGGACAAAGACGACACAGCAACTTCGGCGGTCATTTCAGTGTCGGTCATTTTGCTGACAATTGCCACTGTCGTTGCAGTGTTATGCGCACCTTTTATTTTCCATCTGTACTCGCTTCAACCCAGCGAATTAGTAAATGCCGACGAGTACAGACGCGCCGGAACCCAGATGGCGAGGATCTTTCTCATCCAAATATTTTTCTATGGACTCACTGCATTGGGGACTGCTTTTCTCAATGCACGGCGTCGATTCGCCATGGCGGCATGGGCGCCCGTGCTTTCCAACCTCGTCACCATCGGATTTCTACTGCTGATTCCAATCCTTCGTGATGGATCTCCGGAACTCGTTGACATTTTCTCCGACAGAACTCTGTTCTTGTTATTGACTTTGTCTGCGACGGGAGGGATTGCGGTGATGGCACTGTCGTTGTATCCCGCAGTTCGCGCGACCGACTTTTCATTCCGTTTCACTCCGGATTTTTCCCACCCCGCAGTGCGAGCAATGGTCAAGATGTCACTGTGGACATTTGGCTATGTGGCAACAAACCAAATTGCACTCATCGTCATCAAGAACCTCGCCGATCCCGGTAGCGGAAATCAAGATGCCTATTCAAAAGCCTTCATATTTTTCATGCTCCCGCATTCTTTGCTCACACTGTCGATCGCCACAACATTTGTTCCTGAACTCGTCCGAAGAGTCCGAGAAAACGATGCGTCGGGTTTTGCTCGATGGATGACGTCGGGAATTCGTTGGATCACTGTTCTCACGATTCCGGCAGCGATCGGTTTAGCAGTGATGGCACACCCCATCGTTTCCACATTGCTGGAGCACGGAAACTTTTCGGCACAAGCTGCACTGAACACCTCACGAGCACTCACCGGCTTTGCCGTCGGCATAACTGGGTTTTCGCTGTACATCTTTTGTCTGCGGGGTTTCTACGCCCACGAGGACACACGGACACCTTTTTATGTCAATGTCGTCCAGAATGCGATCAACATCGTTTTAGCTCTCGCTCTTGTTGGGCGACATGGAGTACTCGGGTTAGGACTCGCATTCGGATTGTCCTACATCATCGCAGCGATCATTGTTGCCGTGATCTTGCAACGACGCTTCTCTGCAATCACAGTGAGCGCCCTTCGTCCACTTTTCTTTCCTGTGACGATTGCAGGCACAATGATGGGATGTGCTCTCTGGGGTGTTCACCAACTCTGGAATCCGCTGTCAATATTCGGACGCATGAGCGAAGTTTCAGTGGGATTACTACTGGGCGCAAGTGTCTATGCGGTGTTACTTAAAGTTTTCAAGATTGATGAAGTACAACAATTCTCAGATCGATTATTGAAACGCTCGCGATTTTAGGATTGTGGAAACATCACCAAATCGTCGCGGTGAACAATTTCTGTAACCCCCAAGGCGGTCAAATCGTTCGTGCGCTTGCCCACTGATTGCGCGGCCACTCCAGATGACACTGCGCTCATTCCGCGTGCAATCACCGTGTCGGCTGAATCGACCACATCAATCACTTCACCCACATCAAATGTTCCACGTACCGTGACGACACCAGCGGGAAGCAGAGACGTTCCACGAGTCAACAAAGCCTCTCGGGCCCCGTCGTCAACAACAACAGCCCCGTGAGTCTCGGCGGCAAAGGCAATCCACAATTTTCGCGACGAGAGATGACGGTCGTGAGGCAGAAAACGAGTTCCAATGGCTTCTTCGCGAAGTGCCGCCAGCACCGCATCTGTGTGACGAGCCGATGCAATAACCGCAGTCACTCCCGACCACGACGCTATGCGTGCTGCCGCCAATTTTGAGGCCATTCCGCCACTTCCTCTCTCTGTCCCAGCCCCAGTGGTCGTCACGGACAACAAAGGATCATCGGCGGCAACGACAGAAACAATTGTTGCAGTCGGGTCGCGCCGAGGATCGGCGGTGTAGAGACCTTCAGTATCGGTCAACAGAACCAACATGTCGGCAGATAGCAAGTGCGATATCAATGCCGAGAGATGATCGTTGTCGCCGTAACGAATCTCGTCATTTGCCAGCGTGTCGTTCTCATTGACGATTGGGACACAATTCAATTCCAGTAATCGCTCAAGTGTTGAACGTGCGTGAAGATATTGCTGACGGTCCACGAAATCGGATGGAGAGATCAACACTTGTGCCACATGGATTGAATGGCGCGCGAACTCTTTGCGGTAAGCGTCCATCAGCAGTGGTTGTCCCACCGCCGACAACGCCTGCAACGTCAAGATGTCTGATGGGCGCTCCTCGAGCGACAAACCCGCAACTCCGGCAGCAATTGATCCCGAGGTAACAAGCACAACTTCATGGCCAAGTTGTCGAGCCTCTGCAATCTGATCAGCAGCAGAGCGAATCATGTCGGCATTAATACGACCTTTTTTGTCTGTCAACGACGACGACCCTATTTTGATGACCACTCTCACGACTACAGATTTACATTTCCGGCGTGAATTCGAAACTGAATTCGGCGATCCACACCACATCGCCTTCCACGACACCTGCGCGGGTCAACAATTTCGGTACACCCAGCTTTGCCAACCGATCATCGATGTAGTTCAACGCCTCGGGTGTCGTCACATCGTTAAGAGCCACTGCTCGTTCAGCGGCTCGGCCATGAACCCTGTATTCGTTCTCTGCCAATTTCTCTACCCAAGAGTGTTCTGGTTCTGGACGCATAATGATGGTCGCCTCGTGAACTGGTTCGGTGAGACGTGCCTCGCTCACGGCCTGAGCTAAGGCGTTCACCACCTGACGGACATTTTCCGTCGTGATGGATGACATCGCCAGATGTGGCCACGCCGCCATTGCTTCCGGTGAAGCACTGTCAATTTTCGTACCAACAATTACTGACGGTCTCTCCAACAGTTCTGGTCGATAATTGCCGACCTCATGTTGCAAAATTCGCAATTGCTCGCTGGGTTCAACACCGTCCAGCGCAACAAGATCGATGAGATAACACAGCACTCGAGCGCGCTCAACGTGGCGAAGGAACTGATGCCCAAGGCCTCTTCCTTCGCTCGCTCCTTCGATCAATCCTGGAATGTCAGCCATCACAAATTCCGTGGAATCATCCACGCGTACGACACCCAAATGCGGTTCCAGCGTGGTGAATGGATAGTTAGCAATTTTTGGTTTTGCAGCAGACACCGTGCTGATAAACGTCGACTTCCCAGCGTTGGGAAATCCCACCAAGGCAACATCGGCCATCAATTTCAATTCCAACTTCAACCAACGCTCAAAACCTTCCTCGCCTTGCTCGGCAAAAGATGGAGCGCGTCGTTTGTTGCTCATGAACTTGTGATTTCCCCGTCCACCTCGGCCTCCGGCCGCTGCCAACCAACGGTCGCCATGGTTGACCAAGTCCGCCAGAATCTCCCCGGTGTACATGTCGCGCGCAATTGTCCCTTCGGGAACTGCGACAAAGAGATCCTCGCCACGTCGACCGTGGAGGTCCTTACCTTTCCCGTGGACTCCATTTGCTGCACGACGGTGAGGGTGATCTCGAAATGCGAGAAGTGATGCGACATTTCGATCGGCCACGAGCCAGACATCGCCGCCCTTTCCCCCATCGCCACCATTGGGTCCACCAAAAGCAACGGGACCCTCTCGGCGAAAACTGACACACCCTGCACCCCCATCACCACCGCGGACGTTTAATTGGGCTTCATCGACAAAGACACTCATAGGGCGCCTTCAGGCTACTCACATCAACGTGATCATTGTTTGACACACCAATCACCTACTGTTTTGACGTGACGTCATCCAACGACAGAAACTCAACATGGGTTTCCACAATGTCTGGCCAATCATCAGGCGTAGGCATCACCGTCGCTCATCACGATTCATGGGCTGCTATCGGCACAACAGATATTGCCGATCGCAACGACCGAGAAATCACACTCGATTCTGAACTGGCTCCGCTTGCAACACGCGCAGTGGGCGCAGGCAATCGCGTCCGCCAAGAAGAACCCGACCCTTATCGCTCGTGTTTCGAACGAGACCGTGACCGCATCCTGCATGCGTCGTCGTTCAGGCGTCTTGCCGGCAAAACACAAGTCTTCGTCTTTCCCGACGACCACCAAAGAACCCGACTGACACACGCATTAGAAGTTGCCCAGGTCGCCGTTTCAGTGGCGCGCGTACTCAAACTCAATGTTGCACTCGCCGAAGCAATCGCCCTCGGGCACGATTGTGGCCACGGGCCCGGCGGGCACGCCAGTGAAGACGCGTTATCTCCCTACATCGATGGCGGCTACGACCATGCCGTATGGGGCGCCGACGTTGTGTTGGAACCACTGAACTTGTGCTCTGAAACACTGGATGGAATTCGTAATCACAGTTGGTCACGACCAGCACCGTCCACACCAGAGGCGGAAATTGTCAGTTGGGCCGATCGCATCGCATACGTCTGCCACGACTTTGAAGACGCAGTGTTCGCTCAAGTTGTCACTCCCCAACAACTCCCGGACATTGTTCGTCAACGATGCGGAACAACTCGACGAGAACAACTCAGTGCATTCATCACCGCCATGATTGAGGCAACAGCTGCGACAGGACGCATAGGAATGGTGCCCGACGTCGCCGAAGCACTCGCTGCATTTCGTCGTTTTAACTACGAAATGATCTACCACCGACCAGCATCACAAGCCCAAGCCAGAAGCGTGATCGATATGTTGCGCCCCTTGGTCGAGCACTACATTGCCCACCCACAGTTGTTGCCATCGTGGAATCTTGATCCGTTTGACCCGCACAGCACGCAAGCACACAGAGAGGCAGTCAACTACGTGGGTGGAATGACAGATCGCTTTGCATGCAAACAAGCAGTCGAACTACTGAAATTCCCTGTCGACAAATTGCCACAAGGCATCGACACATTGCTCGCCGCTGAATAGCGGCGGCGAAAAACTGATTATTGCGCGGGAATAACGTCGACGACTTTGCGTCCTCGACGCTCGCCGAACTTCACACTGCCGTCAGACAATGCGAACAAGGTGTCATCTTTGCCAATGCCCACATTCTTTCCAGGATGGGTCTTGGTGCCGCGTTGACGGATGATGATTGTTCCGGCAGTAATGACCGTGCCGTCAAACACCTTGACGCCAAGGCGTTGCGCATTTGAATCGCGACCGTTGCGTGTTGAGCCGCCACCTTTTGTCTTTGACATGTCGAATCAGCCTTTCGCAATCGATGTGATTTCAAGAACGGAATACTGTTGGCGGTGTCCGAAGCGACGACGTTGGTTGGTACGACGCTTGTAGGTGAAACCGTCAATCTTTGGGCCCTTAGCAACACCAATGACACGAGCCTTCACGGATGCAGACTTCAATTGGTCTGGTGTCGACAAGATTGTGGACCCATCCACGACCAGAACAGGCTTCAAGGAAACCTCGGTGCCTTCTTGTTCGTGAAGAAGCTCGACGTGGACCTGTTGGCCCTCGGAGACTTTCTCTTGTTTTCCACCGGAAGCGATCACTGCGTACATAGCGGTTTCCTACCTTATCTGCCCAAATCGGACCAGACAATCGTCATTTCATATTGTTTTGAGGCTGATCACTAGTCGAGAAGGCCGTAATCGACCGTGAATCCTCGGCCCGAGCACTCTGGGCATTCACCAGCAAACGAGGTGATTAAGCCCTCCCCGATGCGCTTACGGGTCATCTCGACCAAGCCAAGTTCTGAGATCTCGAATACTTGCGTGCGGGTCTTGTCGCGGGACAACGCCTGACGGAAAGACTCCACCACTTTTTTGCGGTTCTCTTTGATCTCCATGTCAATGAAGTCGATGACGATGATGCCGCCGATATCTCGCAAACGCAGTTGATGCGCCACTTCCTGAGCTGCCTCGAGATTGTTCTGAAAGACCGTCTCTTCCAAGTTTGACGTTCCCACATTCTTTCCAGTGTTCACGTCGATAACGGTGAGCGCTTCGGTGTGCTCAATAATCAACGAACCACCCGATGGCAACCACACCTTTCGGTCGAGAGCCTTGTGTAATTGCTCATGAACATGATGGGTCTCAAACAGCGACAAGGGCTCACTCTCGCGATCGAAGTACTCCACTCTGTCTGCCAACTCTGGGT
>JBEDHS010000174.1:0-2838 GCA_041173945.1 Actinomycetota bacterium | reverse complement strand
CTTTACAACAACATTTGTCAGACCGATGAGACCACGCGAAATGTAACGCAATGGGGCAAACGACACGAGAAGTGAGATCAGCCTCGCCGTGGACAGTGCAGCTCGATCCGAATGAATGACCGCGTATGTCTTGGGAACGGCTTCCGCGAAAACAAAGAACACAACGACGTTCAGCACAACACCAATGGCAACTCCGGCGGCACCGAACATTCGACCTGCAACCACACCAGTCAACGTGGCTTGCACGGTCTGGCAAATATTGACCGACAGCAAGAGTGGGTTAACCCATCGCTCAGGGTTCGACACCAGTTCAAGCAACGCTGCTCCACCCTTTGTGCCCGAATCAGCGAGTGCTTGAGCCTTCGGCTTCGACATACGGGACAGACCCATTTCAGCGACAGCAAAAAAGACGAGCACCAAAAGCAGAACTCCGATCGAAACAAGCATCCACCAATCAATGGCACTCGGTGCACTGGCAATCATGAAGAATGCTCCTGTCTAAAACCCTCGGGTGCTGGTCCACACCAATGATGTTTGGTCAAAATATGCAACTCCCTCTCCCGCATGCGCTTCAATGCATCCTCTTGATCGTGGTCGTATCCCAGTACATGAAGAGTTCCGTGCACCACAAGCAAGGCGATTTCATCATCCACATTTCCGGCGTGTGTCGGGGCTTGTTGTTGCGCAACTTTCGGACACACCAATACGTCACCCAAAAGAACTGGCATGTCGTCATGATCATGATGCGGGCGCGCCGGTCCGCGCGTGATAGCACCTGGACCTTGTGACTCCATCACTTCCACTCCATCGAGTGGAAACGCCAAAACGTCTGTCGGCCCGGTCTTGCCCATATGTTCAGCATTCAAGTTGGAAATAGTCGACTCATCGACGAAATAGACGGTCAATTCACAACCGCCTCGTACTCCTTCTTCGGCCAGGGTGGCCAAAGCGAGCGATCTCCATCGATGAAGATCTAACGGGACGTCGTCTTGTTCATCGGAACAAAACACTTCTGGCACACCATCTCCACCAGATCGTCGATCAGCATCTATACGGGGCTTAGATTCAGCCACGATTATCACCTTTACTGGAACGACTGGCCGAGCGTCGATCGTCATGTCGTTCGTAGGCGGCAACAATGTCGGCGACGATGCGATGACGCACCACGTCAGAGCCGTCGAGGGTGACAAAGGCAAGTGAGTCAATCCCCACGAGTTTCTTCTCCAACCCAACTAGTCCACTTCGCCCATCTGGAACATCAATTTGAGAGATGTCGCCAGTGACCACAACTTTTGAACCAAAGCCAATACGTGTCAAAAACATCTTCATTTGTTCCGGAGTTGTGTTTTGGGCCTCATCCAAAATAATGAACGAGTTATTCAACGTACGACCGCGCATGAACGCCAAAGGCGCAACTTCAATAGTTTGGCGTTCGATCAATTTCATCGCCGCTTCCGTGTCGACCATGTCGTACAGCGCGTCATAAAGAGGTCGAAGATATGGATCAATCTTGGCCATCAAATCACCAGGTAAGAAGCCCAGGCGCTCTCCTGCTTCCACAGCCGGCCGAGTCAAGATGATGCGTTGCACCTGGCGCGCATGCAGTGCCTGTACGGCCATAGCGACAGCCAGCCAACTTTTTCCCGTTCCAGCAGGGCCAATCCCAAAAGTGACGGTGTTTGCACGAATCGCATCCACGTATCGCTTCTGGCCTGCCGTCTTTGGACGCACCATCCGACCGCGCGCCCCTTTGAGAATGTCGTCGGTCAGAACCGTGCTTGGTCGCTGTTCTGCGCGCACCATCACGATGCTGCGATCCATCACTGATTGATCGAGCTTCTCGCCACGCTGCAGTAACAACACCATTTCCTCAAACAGTTTTCCTACTTGGTGAGCTCGAGGTCCGGCACAATGAATTTCGTTTCCACGAACCACGACAGATACATCGGGGAAAGATTCCTCAACACGGCGAAGTAGTTCGTCTCTTTGACCGAGCAACTCGGCCATCAGGTGCAGACCCGGCACCACAACGGTGACGGTGGGAGCAGTGGTTGTCATGTTGGCACCAATCTAGCCACGGTTTCCAACGACACGAGATTCCCAGTCCCGTCAGAGCGCTCGTAGTACCGTCAAAGACAGTGCAGGACGCCATTTTTCAACCAATTCGCGACGGTTTGCGGTATGCGTAGGTTCTATATCGCATCATCGTGGGTGACGTTCCTCCTCGGCGTTTGCCTGATTGTCCTTCATTACAACGAGACGACAACGGTTGACTCGCAGTACAGCATCGGGCTCCTTGCTCTGGCTGTCGCCGCCGTCCTTGTTGGCTATTGGCGTCATCGGCAACCTTTTTTCATCATCAGTACGGTTGTATTGACCTCCATCGGATTTCTCGCTGTTCTTGGGTACGAGAAACCTGCCGAGACACAAAACGCCATAGAGATACTTCTTCTTGCAACCTTGTCAATAATGGGTGTGGCGTTGCTGCGTTTTTTTCAGCTCACACAGTTGCGCCGACGTGCCAACGTCGTCGTCGACGGTCTCATCGTGGGGCTTGGAGCATGGCTTGTCACCTGGATCCTTCTCGTTCAGCCAGCACTAGAAACCAATACCCAATCAGATATCACCGTTCTTCGAGCACTCGTGTTGGCTACTGCCGTCCTGGTCGTGTTTCTATTATCACTTCTCGTTTTTTCACAGAGCACTCGTTCGTTTTCGTTGGCGATGCTCGCATTGTCTGTGCTCTCGGCCTTGGTCGGCATCATCATGCGGTCACTGTCATTTCGCCAAGATTTCGATATCACGCAAAGTGATTACGCGATCCCTTTCATGCTTGCA
>JBEDHS010000173.1:0-7185 GCA_041173945.1 Actinomycetota bacterium | reverse complement strand
ATGGGGTGAACTGCTTGAACGTTCGTCACGTGTTGCAAATGCTCTGACTGCCGCCGGTGTGAAAGCGCAAGAGCGCGTGGCGTTCCTCGATAAGAACAGCATCGAACACTTTGAAATTTTCATGGCTGTTCACTCATCAACGCAGTCTCGGTGGATATCAACTGGCGCCTTGCAGCACCCGAAGTTGAATTCATCGTCAACGATGCTGCAGCAAAAGTTCTTGTTGCCCACGCAGATTTCTTGCCCATCATCGAGGCCATCCGTCCAAACCTGACCAGCACGAAATTGATTGTCATCATTGGCGGTGCAGGTGGCGACATCGATTACGAATCATGGTTGGCAGGCTCTTCCAATGCCGACCCTGGTGTTGTTGCAGCCGATGACGACGTTGCATTCCAGTTGTACTCAAGTGGAACAACGGGTCGCCCCAAAGGCGTGATGTTGACCAACACGAACTTCTTCTGTTTGCTTCCTGGCGCACGCGAGTTCTGGAAGTTGAGCGACGACATGGTGAACCTCGTTGCAATGCCACTCTTCCACATCGGTGGTGGCGGTTGGGCAACAGCTGGTCAGTACGTTGGCTCGAAGTCCATCATCATGCGCGATCTCGATCCCGCAGCGTTGATCAACTTAATTCAAGATCACAAAATCACTCACGGCTTCTTGGTGCCGGCAGTGTTGCAATTCATGTTGATGATGCCAAATGTCAACGATGCAGATTTCTCCAGCCTGCGTCTGATGGTGTACGGAGCATCGCCAATTTCTCTTGAAGTTCTCACAAAGAGTGTTGAGACATTCAAGTGCGATTTCATGCAGGTGTACGGACTGACCGAAACAACTGGTGCGACAACATTGTTGCCATCAGAGGATCACGACCCCAAAGGCCCGAATGCACATCGACTTCGTTCTTGCGGATTGCCTGCGCCTGGTGTGGAAGTACGCATTATGGACAACGCCACTCAAAAAGAAATGCCCAACGGCGAAGTGGGAGAAATTTGGGTGAAGTCGCCGCAAGTGATGAAGGGGTATTGGAATAACCAAAAGGCCACCGACGAATCGATCACATCTGATGGTTGGTTCAAAACAGGAGACGCTGGTTACAAAGACGACGATGGGTACATCTACATTCACGACCGTGTGAAGGACATGATTGTCTCCGGAGGCGAAAACGTATACCCCGCAGAAGTGGAAAGCGCGTTGATGAGCCATCCAGGAATTGCAGACGTTGCTGTAATCGGCGTTCCGCACGAGAAGTGGGGAGAAACAGTCAAGGCAATTGTTGTGAAGGCAGCAGATGTGGAAGTCACCGAAAACGACATTATGAATTTCGCGAAAGAACGTCTCGCGAAATTCAAGTGCCCAACATGTGTCGACTGGATTGACGCACTACCGCGCAACCCAAGCGGAAAAATCTTGAAGAAAGATCTTCGCGCCCCCTACTGGGAGGGCCGCGAAAGAATGGTCAACTAACGACCTTTCCATTCAGGAGCGCGTTTTTGTGCGAACGCGGTGGCGCCTTCTTTGGCGTCTTCGCTGGAGAACACTTTCTTTTGCAGTTCTCCCATCAAAGCCGGATTGCCCGATCCGATTTCATCAAGCATCAATTCCTTTGTTGCTTGCACTGCAAGTGGACCGTTCGCGGTAATTCGCCCAGCGAGAGCAAGTGCAGCGTCACGTAGTTCACTGGCGGGAACTACTTGGTTGATCAAGCCCAGCGATGCCGCACGAGTTGCATCAATGGGGTCGCCAGTCAACCCCATCTCGAGTGCGATTGCCAAAGGAATGCGTGCGGGAAGACGAACGCCGCCGCCCGCTGCGAAAAGACCCCTCTTCACTTCGGGAATTCCAAAGCGTGCAGTGTCGACTGCTACGACCAAATCGCACATCATCACGACTTCAAAACCGCCTGCAAGTGCATGACCATTCACGGCAGCAATCAACGGCTTCTTGCAGTTGCGCAGTGCAGCAAATCCGAGACCGATCTTTGCAATATCTTCGCCGGCTGCGAATGCCTTCAAGTCCATTCCTGCACAGAAAATCTTTTCACCTGCACCGGTGATAACGATTGCGCGAACGTCGTTGTTGTCAGCTGCTTGAGTCAATTCATTCGACAGAGCTTCACTTAATGCACCGTTCAGTGCATTTCCCGCCTCGGGTCGATTCAAAGTGAGAACCAAAATATTGTTCGTGAGTTCTGACAAGACTTCCATGTGCACTCCTTAATTAACGGTGCACTCAGGATGCCACAGTGGCTCAATCACTCCCCAATCGAACTCGCTGTTCGATGGAAATAAGGGGCGTTAAGACCCCTCGGCGGCCTTGGCCAAATTTGCCAACGTCACTTCCATGTTGGCTTTGTTGTGGGATGCGCGGTCGGCAACACCACTGACCCATTTCCCCAGTGTCTGAGAAAATTTCGATCGATGGTCGACCCAACTGTGGGTCACACGTGAACCTGTGGCGGTGGGTTCAATTTCGTATACCCAATCGCACCAGTTCTTTCCGAACACCATCAGCCCGAATGAAAAACGTCGTGGCGCGACACAATCGTTCACCTTCACCGATGTCGACCACGATCTTTTTCCGTTGCTGTTACGACCCTTGAACGTTGCTCCTGTTGCAGCTTCGGTAGCACCTTTTTCCCACGTTCCACCTTGATTTTCCGGTGACCACTCCCCCATGCGCGGAAGATCAGTCACCATTGACCAAATCTTTTCAGGAGATGCAGCGATCTCTCGGCTAACGGACACAGGCGTGGCAGAACTCATTGCCACATTGTTGCAGAACTATCTGTGACCTGGAGTCATGTAGAACCAAATCGGGAATTTGGCACCTGAATCACGAATGGCTGCACGTGCTGCAAGCACAACTTTGCCCGCTTCGGTCTTTTCAAAGAACCAGTCTTCAAGTGCACGACCACCTGGTGCTGGACCATTGACTAATTCAAGAGCGGCCTCTTCGTAGTACGTGCGGATGTCATGGCACAAAGCAGTGGTGTTGAGATTTGGTAATACCTCTGTCCACGGTGCACCATCAACGACTTTTTGCAACGACTCAAGTGCAGCAGGTACTTCGTCAGCGGAGATAACTCGACCAACAGAGCTCACACCAATGCGTTCAACTGCTCGGTCATAGGCTTTACGAATTCCTCGCGCTTCATCGACCGCAGGTAAAACATTCGGGTCGAAGCGAGGAGGCAGAGCACATGCAACCGAGTCAGACTCTGCTTCGATAACAACGGGGTAATCCACAAGAACTGGCCCACGAGGTTCATCAAGCAGGGCAAATGCACTTTGCAAGACATCGTGTTGGAATTTTGCGTCGTTGGGAATTCCGAGAGGTCGACCAAGTGGGAACTCGCAATGCAACGCCCGCGGCGGGGCAGTTTTTTCTGCCATCGCACGAATAGAGGAAAGAACCACTGTTGCGATTCCGGCAGCTTCAAAAATATGCGCAAGCACACTCACGGTGCGCGTACACAATGGTCAAACGGGTGTCAATATGACAACGTCGACGCCGTCTTGACGAAGAAGTTCTGCAGCAGCTGGACCTGAGTCGTAACGAATAGTGGCGACATCGTCGGGTTGATTTCCCGCGAATGAAATGTGTCGTGGGGCGACGGAGCCGATAACGCCATCTTCTGCGAGTTCTTCAAGTCGATCGATGGGGTAAACAACATTGAGATCGAGCTTCACGCCGACATGATCGAAGTTCGGACTCCAATGCCCCATCACCAAGTCGCGCCGTTCCCGATCGATGACACGGAAACTTGTGTCCGCCGCACCGAACGGATCATCACCAGATGCATACAACGCAGCAGATGTCACGATGGCAACACGAGATTGACGCAGTGGCCGCGGGGTCACCCACGCAGGATTGTCAAATGTTGGGCCAGGAAGTGAAGAGGAGTGCGCACGCATCAATTGGTCACCACTCATCGCCACTCTCCTTTCACCTCTCTACTCTGTCATGTTTTCCGATGTCGGGCTCGATTCAGCAAGAACACACTTCATTTCACACAATGAGCGACCACTACAGTGTTCCCAGTGCGGTTTCCCAATAGTCGTTTGCTTCAATTGTCCGCCTTTTTGGGAAGTGCGGGAAACTCGGCTGTTCATGTGGCTGTCCCATGGCTCGTGCTCGACATCACCGGATCATCAGCACAAGCCGGGGTTGTTCTTGGCCTCAGCGGACTCTCTGTCATCTTTACTGCGCCAATTATTGGTGGCGTTATTTCAGTCCTTGGGCCGAGACGCGTGTCGGTATGGGCAGATCTCATCTCAGCGTCCTCGGTTCTTTTATTTCCTCTCGCCAACAACACATTTGGGCTGAATCTGGCAACACTTCTCATCATCGCGATCTATGGCGCAATGTTTGACCCAGCTGGAAACACCGCACGAAAGACACTTATACCTCGCATTGTTGCAGATGAAAAAATCTCGTTGACCAAATTCAACGGAACATTTGAAGCCTCTGCCGTCGTCGGAACGATTATTGGCTTCACTATTGGCGCTGTTCTGATTGGCGCAGTAGGTGTTGACGTTACATTCATTTTGCTCTCCGCCATTTTTGTGGCGTCATCAGTAACGGTTTTGGTAATTCGTCTAACGGCCACATCCGTACATGATGAGAAAACCTTCTCGGTCGAAAATGTCTTGGATGAAACACGAACTGGAATGAAAGTTCTGTGGAATGACAAACCACTGCTCTCACTTGTCGGCCTCTACACAATGCTGTCCGCGCTGTATATGCCTGTTGAATCAATTATCTTGGCGCGACATTTCAAAGATATTGATCAGCCTTACGCACTCGGAATGATCTTGTCTGCGATGTCCTTGGGAACAGTCATTGGCGCTCTGCAATTTCATCGGGTCATTGCTCGTCTCAAACCTCCCGTATTAGTGATGAGTTCGATGACAGGAATTGGTCTCGTTGTGTGCACAATGGCATGGCTACCACCGGCAGTATTTTTTGTTCTTCTCGGACTCATCCTTGGTTTGTCATATGGACCGGTTAGTCCGTTGAGTAATTACCTCGTGCAACGGCGAGTTCCTTCACATCTTCATGGGCCGGTCTTTGGAACAATGTTTTCCAGCACCCACCTTGCGATTCCTATTGGTTCGCTGTTCCTCGGGCTCATCATCGAGTCGGTCTCTATTCCAATAACTCTGCTCGTCATTGGATCACTATTCATTGGTGTGACATTGATTGTGGGAATTCGTGGCCCCATGAAAAATCTCACGATTGACAGTGGCACAAACGGCCCTAGCGTTACCGATAATGATTGATCCCGCATTAAAGAGAGCCCTCGGTCAAGCGGCAAAAGCTGTTGAAATTGTTGCTGCCTCGCACGACGGAATCACCCGTGCGTACACATCGCACTGGGTTACACAAGTCTCATTCGAAGAGCCCATCATCATGGCGAGTGTGTCTCCTAAACACGACACGTATCCGCTCATGATTGCGAGCGGTCAGTTCACTGTTTCGTTTTTAGCGGGCGACCAAGTACACATCGGCCAATACTTTTCATACCCAGGTCGACGCTTTCATTACATAGCACCCGAATATCTCACTACCGAGAAGGGTTACCCAGTCGTGGTTGATTGTCTCTCATGGGTGCATGCAGAGATCTTCGATACAAAGACGATGGAAGATCACGAGCTTCTCTTCGCCCGAGTTGTTGATTATGGCTATGGCCGACTGAAGGAGGCGCCCCTTGTGTATTCATCGCGTCACGGTTGGCGTGTTGCAAGTGACAAAGCACGTGCACCGGGCGAAAGCCCTCGCGATGAACTTCTCGCCCGGCTGGCAGCAGCAGGCTATGACACAACGGCTCCCGCTGACGACGACGAATAACTAGAGCTTTTGCCTCACTGGAAATCGCTTTCGCAAATTTGCGATCATTGAGAGCCCAAAGAGAAGCAAGAGTGACGCAACGAACAGAATGTGCTCAGCGTTGACCCCGACACGGGGCAGAGTCTTTCTTTCAAGAATCTGTTGAGTATTACGACTCGGTTGGGTCATCACAGTTACTTGCTCGCTCTCTCCTGCAGATGGCACCGCAGCCGACACAGCTGTGTCAGGTAACGCCTCCGTCTGATTAGTCACAGTGTCAGGAGCTTCTTCAACGACAACAGGTTTTGTATCGAATGGGATTGAAAAAGTAACAATGCTTGAATTTCTATTTCCGACGGAATCACCAAAAGAGTTCTGATTCACGGTCACAACTACATTTCCAGATGAATTTTCATCTGGCGTGACAACAACTGAATACGAATGACCCGATCCCGAGAAACTGCTCAGTGTCCCATCCGCGATTTCGATACAACTGAGCGAGAAATCACTGGAATCTTCTGTGAGGTCAAAGAGGACGAGAGCGTCCTGACCCTCGGTCAGAATCTGATTACCACTTCGTGAAATTTCAACACCCGGTGATTCGGTGTCGATGACTATGTGGTGCCTTCCAAACAGTGAATTCAGCGAGCCTGGAGAAGGCAGGGCAAGGTTTGCCTGATTTGCTGCGCCGTCATGGATTGTGGACTGATTCAATACCAACGAATTCGCACTCACATAATCAAGATGATCGGAGTTATCTCCAGAGTGGACTACGTAAGAAAACGTCAAAACAGTCGTTCCACTCCCTGATTGATATGTCGCCGGATACCCGGAATCTCGAACTGCGAGAGTGAGAGTTGGGCTCCCGTGGATAGTTGAGACAGTTACGATCTCCGAAAAATGAACCTGAATCAGAATCTCATGTGTTGATGCAAAAGTTTGATCATTCGAAAGTGTCGTGACTTTGACAACTGTCGGCGCTTCCGTGTCAGGAAGAATCGTCAAAGTAAAGAAATCGAAAACCTCACCGTCTTCGTCAAGAATCCAGTACTTAGTAGTCGACTGTGCTTGGGTTGCAACTCCCGACATAAGTCCTGTGCGGTAGTTGAATGTGAGTCCGCTAGGGGGCAATACTGCATCGCCATAAGAATTAGATGAACTGTTGTGTGAATAAAGAGCAAACCCTGAAGGTGTCGATCCAACAAAAGTTATCGAATACAAATTTTCAATTATTTCGCCAACTTCAATCTCGATGAGTTTCGGACTAACGGAGATGCTTACAGGAGCAGCAGCAACCTCATCACTTGACATAGTCAGCATTGAACCTGCGCCCACAGCAATCAATAACAA
>JBEDHS010000172.1:0-3581 GCA_041173945.1 Actinomycetota bacterium | reverse complement strand
CAAGAACGCCGACCAGACGATTGTTAGCGACATAGATTGCACACCATTTACCATCGGCCGGGTTTCCCGCAACCACTTCGGCAACTGCATCTTTGGTGACGCGGCCGAGGAACTGAATGCGGGCATCGAATTGATCGCTCCAGAAAAATGGCACTGCTTCATACGGGGTTTGTTCGGTGCCGTTGAGATGAGCAAAAAGATTTTTCGCCGCATGCGCACCTTGTTCAGCGGCGTTCGTCCAATGCTCCACACGCATAGTGGGCTCGACATCGAGAAACACATTGTTTGGCCATCGCAACACATCGCCGGCTACGAAAACATTCTTGGGGCCTGCGCACAAGTGTGCATCGCACACAATGCCATCTGAAATTTCTAAGCCAGAGTTCTCACACCAACTCGTCGCTGGTGCAACTCCGATTCCCACAATCACAACACCTGCTGGCACCACTTCGCCATCTGCCAACGTGATCGACTCGACTTGTGTTGTGCCGTTAATGGATGCAACCGACACGCCACACCGCAACGTGACGCCGTTGCGTGTGTGCACATCGCCAATTGCACGTCCCATGTCGGCACCAAGTGCACGAATAAGTGGTGCTTCCAAACCTTCCAACACCGTCACATGCGCACCGCGCTTTGTGGCTGTTGCTGCTGCTTCCAAACCAATAAAGCCAGCACCAATCACTACAACACGTGTTCCGTCGTGAATTTCATCGCGCAGTCGTGTTGCGTCGTCAACACTTCGCAGCACATGAATGCCCGCCAACTCTGGCTGATTTGGCAACTTTCGCACCACACCGCCAGTTGCGATGATGAGACCGTCATAGGAAATGGTCTCCCCTGTCGCCACGGTGATGGTCGCATCGGTCGTGTTCACAGAAGTCGCAGGCGAACCGAGTTTCCAAGTCAGATTTAATTCGTCTAACACTTCGGGTTTACGCAGTGCAATGCGATCAACGTCCCATTCGCCGGCGAGATAATTTTTCGACAACGGTGGACGGTCATAGGGCTTATGTGGTTCATCGCCCACCATGGTGATTGTTCCGGTGAAGCCTTCGGTGCGCAGTGTTTCTGCAGCACGAGTGCCTGCAAGGGATGCTCCGACGATGACGATATTTTTCACGTCTACAGACTACGAACTGTTCGCTGCGAATACAGAACTGTTAGCCAAAGACAACAGTTCGGTTGCCAAAGGTGAGAACTTTATGTTCCACGTGGGCGCGCACGGCGCGAGCTAACACAACTGTTTCTAAGTCGCGTCCTTTGCGGGTGAGTTCTGCAACGTCATCGCGATGTGTTACAGATGTGACGTCTTGGGCGATGATCGGGCCTTCGTCTAACACGTCTGACACATAGTGCGCTGTTGCACCAATGACCTTTACTCCCCGATCGTGTGCTTGACGATAGGGATTAGCTCCGATGAATGCGGGCAAGAACGAGTGGTGAATGTTGATCATGCGTCCGTACCACGGTTGAACCAATGCGGGTGGCAGCACCAACATGTAACGCGCCAAGACAACAAGATCGACATCGAGAGATTGCAACAGTCCAGCTAACGCATCTTCTTGTTGCGCGCGCGCCTGTGGTCCGTCGCCAACGGGTACATGATGGAACGGCAAGTTGAACGATTCGGCCAACGGTTTCACGTCTGTGTGATTAGAGACAACCGCTGCAATATCAAGACCAAGATCGCCATACATCGTGCGCGACAACAAATCGGCTGCGCAATGTAATTGTTTTGAACACAACAACGCGGTACGAGCGCGACGAGGAAGTTCATTCAGCGTAAAAGTCATGTCCCAATTGGCAGCAAGTGCAGCAAAGCCAGCGCGCAAAGTGTCGAGTGAGGTTCCCGATGCAGGATTGAATTCGACTCGCTGGAAGAACATCGCATCTGTGGTGTCGGTGTGCTGTTCGGCGTGCACGATGTTGCCGCCAACTGATGTAATCCATGTTGCAACAGCTGCGACAATGCCCGGCTTGTCCGGACACGAGATGAGAAGCACAGCACTATTCACAGGCGCAGAAGGGTAATGGGGTAAACCGCGATTGGGTCACGCTTGGGCCAAATGGTGGAGACGATGGGAATCGAACCCACGACCTCCTGCTTGCAAAGCAGGCGCTCTACCAATTGAGCTACGTCCCCGAAAGGCAGGCTTCAGACTATCGGCGCGACATGAGAACCGCTTCGGGTCCATACCCCGGCGGAACCGGGTCTGGCTCGACAACAAAGCCTCGGCTCTGCCAGAAGGGCTGTGACTCTTGCACCGAGATCAGTCGAAACTGCTCAATATTGCGCCGCAGGGCCGATTCGTAGAGATGAACCAGCAACACATCGGCAAGCCCCGCCCCTCTGTGGTCGGGCAAAACGGCGAGATCGTGGATGAACATTGTGGTGGCGGTGTCCGGTGCGACCGCGGGAAGATCCGCGCTATTCAATGACGGTGCGGCATTGTCGGTGAGGGGCAATGCGATGAGATAGCCCAACATGGTGCCATCGTTCCACGCCCCACAACACGACCCTGCCCCGGCGATGACTTTGGCGCGAAAGCTCTCCGCCGATTCCCAATAGCGCTGTTCGTAAGCGTGGTGTTGAACCTGCAAGAGATGATTGATGTCGGTGTCGAGAATGGGTCGCACAACTGTTGATGGGGTGCGCGGGATTCGACCAACAACACCATCAGACATCGCTTCAACTGTACCGATGAGATGAAACCCGGGTGAACACCGAGAAAATCAATAGAGAAGGGAAAAATCTCCCGATTTGTCTTGGGGCTCAGGAGTACCCTTGAAACATGGCAAGTGACCTTATATATGCATTTCGAATTATGCGCTTGCCATTGCTTGATGCGGGCGGCGCCCCCATTGGCCGCATTGACGACATTGTGGTCGTTCCAGGACGCAACGGAACCGCCCCGCGCGTGACTGGTTTTGTGGCGACCAGTCAGCGTCGACGTATTTTCGTGAACGCAAATCGGGTGTTGTCCGTCGACCCTGAAGGCGCTCGTTTGCGCAGTTGGGACGTGGATTTGAACCCTTTCAAAGCGCGCGATGGTGAACATCTGTTGGCGGCCGACATTATTGATAGGCGCGTCAACGGCGAAACCGTGAGCGATGTTGCATTGCGACCCACGACAACAGAACGTGAAACGGGATGGGAAGTTGCAAAAGTGCGCTTGACGCGTTCGGGAATTTTCGGACGTCGCAGCACGTATCGACTCGTCGAATGGAACGAAGTGGGTGGCTTGTTTGCTGTTGCCACTGAAATGGCAGCCGAAGCTGCGCGTCTTCGCGACATGCACCCGAGCGATGTGGCGGCCGTGGTGCGTGCATTGCCACTTGCGCAACGTCAGTTGTTGGCCAAAGAAATGGAAGACGATCGTTTGGCGGACTTGTTGGAAGAGTTGCCCGAGAACGAGCAGTTGTCTCTGATTGCCACACTCGATCTTGAACGCATGATTGACGTGTTAGAAGAAATGGAATTCGACGACTTGGCCGACTTGTTGGCCGAGATGCCCGCACAGCAACGTTCAAAAGTGTTGGCAGCGATGGACGACGAGGATGCCGATGTGGTGCGTACC
>JBEDHS010000171.1:0-3639 GCA_041173945.1 Actinomycetota bacterium | reverse complement strand
CGACCCCATGTCGGTACTGGTGGGCGAGTACCACCAATCAGTTCTTGATACAGCGCCTATTCAAAAGCGTTGCAGGAACTATGTTCTCGACTAGAAAATGACGAGAAATATTGTGTTCTCGTTCACTTTCGTGCTCCTTCATCTTCAACATCGTGCATAATCTCCCACACACCCATCAAGGTGTGAGCAAATTCCGGCCCTCGAGTTTGATACACACGATCCTTGAAGTTGGTGTAGTCCATGTTCTGAGCGAGGTCCGTGAACCAAGCTTGAAAGATGGTGTCTGCGACATGAACGCGGTACGGGTAATCATTGAACGGACTGTTCTTAATCTCTGCCTTTGCGCGAGTAGCTAAATCCTTCAGTGATTCCTTGTCGCGTGATCGCACGACGACTACGCCGCTCTCCGAATAGTGACGGACAGCGCTGACAAAACCGGTTTCTGTAAATAACCACATATAAGTTCTCCTCTTAGTTGAAATAGGTAGGGCATGTTTCTTGTTCATCATCTGCGTGTTGACGTCGAGCAAATCCACAATGAATGCAGATCTCATCGCCTTCTTCGCGCAGGAAAGTCTCTTCTCGTAATTTTCTACGAGTCTTTCTGTACCTCGAATACAAGTACAGCCAGCCAATGGCCACTAGATGGCCTGCTCCATTTCAGCAAAGGGTGGCACAATCGCACCCCCTGTGTGAAGAAATGCAGTTCGGCACAACGACTCCAACTCGCCATTGAGCAGCATCTGCCAGGTGGTCCGGTGGATGACGCCTACTTCTTCGTCGGCATATCTATCTGAGCGAACCATCCGAGTGATGTGTCGAACACAATCACCTAAGGAAAGCTGTGGAATTTCGTCGATTGACGGCCAAGCAACCTGCCACTTCATCCAATCAAAGGGCTGGATAAGGCGAACACTTCCAAGGATTTGGTGCACTGTGGCGAGGTCTATTTCTGTTGGATTGCTAATCTGAGCTTGCGTCTTGAAATCGGCAAAAAGTTTTTGCCATCGCATTTCGTTATCTTCCAACAGTTGAACCACCCTTACTTCGTCTTGGGCGATGAATATTACACATGGGGTGTGTCATAGTTCCTTTTACCCTTGTCACACATGACAATTGTGTGAAGAAACTTATTTGTGATGCTCTGCAGACCTGACGTCAGACCCCTTCTGTACTGTCCATGGTGAAAGGAGTTGTTGACGTGATGAACAAAGCCGAGGAAACAATCCGTATGAGCCTGGAGTTGTGTCTGGGTTACGAATGGGGCGATCCACGTTCTCTCGTTGAACAGACTGACGAGAACAAAGAGCTGTGGGAGATGATGGCTGATCACCACAGACAGGCTGCAGAAAAAGGATACGAAATCGTCCATGTGTCTGAGTGGTCTGAACTTACCGATGCCGATAAGAACAACATCTACTAGAGCACTCGTCTCAAGAGTCAAACTTCAATTTCGGTGATCAATCACATCGTGAGTAACAGCGGTGTCACAGTTCCTGGGCGAATGCCCGATAGGCCCCTTTTGTACTATCCATATTGAAAGGAGTTATTCACTGAGTGGACAATGTTGAAACGACACTACGGATAAATTTAGAGATTTCTTTGGGTCTCGAGTGGGGCGATCCACGTTCTCACATTGAACAAACTGATGAGAACAAGGATCAGTGGGAACGTATGGCCAAGCGAATCAATGCTGCCGCCGAAAAAGGATGGGTTACCGAGATTCCTAATGACCTACCAGATATCAGCGACTACCCACTCGATGACCTCTACACCGTTGAAGACGACTAGGAACACGCTGTCGAAACGAATATTTCGAGACATCGTCTCCTACCCAGTGTTGAATTCGCACAAAAGACAACGATTGGTATCTAGTCCTCGCCAAGGCTGGCAAGAAACGCACCAAGTGGAAATAAAACAAGACTTGCTAATGCAATCAGACCCAATTGAGGGCTGATAATCCACGGCAGCACAATGGCAGCTGGTGGAAAGAATAACTGAATAAAGCCAAGTAAGGCATCGCCTCGAGAAAAGAATATTACTGCAGGCACGAAATACGCGACAAGACCTGCGATAACTGAAGCCCCCACACAGGAATAGCCGAGCACAACGAACAGTTTCTTCATAGACATCTGAAATCTTTTCACACGTGATGCGACACCACTATCTCACATGACCTTGACGCATCCAACAGGTACTTTTCGTTTATGGACTCATTCATGAGCGTTTTTCTAAGCAGTACAAGCAAACTCGATTGTCAGGGGTGGGGCGACACAATCTGGGAGCGATGTTGGTGGATAAATAACGTCAAGTGGGTCACTGGTTTTGTATTTATTGCTATTTGGTTCGGACCGCTCTATCTAGTGTTCAAGAGATTCCCCGACAGCTTGCTCAGTTCTCTCTTCGGTTGGTTGTGGATGTTTGTCGGTGGGGTGATTGCTCTCGTGGTGTCGTTGATGATCGTTGACCCACTATTGATCGCAATTCTTGACTGATAACTGAACAAACCAGTTACTTCACGCCGCGCAGTTTTTCAACGATTCGATTCGCTATCGCTCGTGCAGCGGTTCGTGCGCCAAGTCGTTTCTTTGCCAAATCAGACAGCGAACCGAGTCGTTCGAACAGATCATATGAATAGTGAAGCAGTGTTGTTTCGCGACGCGACGCGACGATGTGTTCGATGTCGTCTGGGAACTCTTCGTGTGCATACCCCAACTTCGCAAAATCATCGGGATACAACTCTTCAATAATGCGAGCAATCGGTGCGGTCATTACATCTTTGTATTTAATGCCCAAACCTTCATTAAGACGCACTGCTGTTATTTGTTTGCCAGACCGTGTCGATAATTCGGCCGCAAAGCCATCCATTGCTCCGGGATCGTCCACTTTGAAGAAATGTGTGTACGGGAAAAGGTCTGGGTGGATTTCTGAATATTGCGGTCGGAAGTGATCATCAAGCCAGAAATCATCACGATGGTCGCGCATCGTGCGCACGAAATGATGAAACGATTCGGTGATATCGATATTGCCATCGCGATATTGCAATTCGAAGTGCTGGGCAATCTCTTTGAAGACACCACGCATCAACATCAGTACCCTGTTTTCAAATGTGCTGTAGATGCGGGCGTATGGGTTTCGTACTGCACCTACTCTCCACCAATCGGGAGAGTCGTATATAAGGTTCTGATCGGCTTCAGTAAGTTCGCGATACAGAAGAAAACCACTCACTCGTCGATCGTGGATGGTTTGTGTACGGGAAATGGTCCGCGTATCGAGCTTGTTGATCATCTCTTCATTAAATGTTCCACCCGCAGTGGCGATCATTAATTTCAGGCTGCTGCACGCCACTTTGGTGACTGGCACATAGAGAATTTTGAGTGGTTCACTGACTAATCCTGCGCGCACCAACATGGACCGATCCGTCCACGGACCAGAAATGTTCACCACTTTCACGACACAAAACCTAGACGGTGGCGCGTTGAAACGAGGACTTTACGAAGTCGGGTTCGTGATGGCGCCGCGTTCTGCACCTTGCACAAGCTTTGCGAACTTGGCGAGAACACCTGTTGTGTAGCGCGGTGGGTTTGGTGTCCAGCCCACTTTGCGCTTCTCAATCTCTGCAGGATCCACCAATAGGTC
>JBEDHS010000170.1:0-13021 GCA_041173945.1 Actinomycetota bacterium | reverse complement strand
GTGGTTACATACGACGAAAAGTAGAATGGAATGGCTCTAATTTTGTTGAGACTGATTTCCTTACCGAGTCCGGTGAGGTAGTCAATTTTGATTTAGATCTTTTTTGTCCCGTGTACAACGAAAGTGACCAACTGCCAATAAAGCTCTGCGACAAGGGCCCTCTAGTAGAAAAATTTGTCGCTTTACTTGTCAACTACGTTAATTACGACAATAACTATGGTTATTTAAATCTAGGTGACCCGACTGAAAATCGATTCACACCCGATATTGCAAGGTTTATTCTTGAATACAGATATCGCCGCAATCTGCTTCCGGTTGTCGCCGAAATTGACGACTCAGTGATTTCGGAACTTGGGTCCTACTGGTATCCGGATGAATCGTCGGCCCAATTCAAATTGTTTGACTACTTCTGTAAAGAGGGAGATCCGTATCTCTGCGAGAGATTCGGTTTTATCTTCCCGACCGAGGAATGCCCTGCTTATCGAATTGCCCCTGATCAGGTATTCCCACTAAAAAAATGCGACTATGGCAATTGGATAAATTACTTCTCTAACGCGTTACGTGGATTTGATGGACAGGAATTCCTAGATGAACTTGGTATTGGACTTTTTGACACCAACATGGAAGATCGCGTCAAAAAATTTCAGTTATCGAACGGGTTAGACGCAAGTGGTCAGATTGATTTGGAAACTTGGACCAAGATCCTTGGTGTCGCGGAGGACAAGAACGACGACTGGAATTCCGACGGAGTTTACGGACCTGGCGATATGGTCCCCGAATGAGTGAACTTACGTACTGAGACTGGAATATGTGAACACATTCAATAACATGCAGAAATAGTTGGTAACGAGGCTGTAACTTGTCTTACGAAGTCGGGTTCGTAATTGCGCCGCGTTCTGCACCTTGCACGAGCTTTGCGAACTTGGCGAGAACACCTGTCGTGTAGCGCGGTGGGTTTGGTGTCCAGCCCACTTTGCGCTTCTCAATCTCTGCAGGATCCACCAATAGGTCCAGTGCTTTTGTTGGCACATCGATACGAATGCGATCGCCTTCGCGCACGAATGCAATCGGTCCGCCATCAACTGCTTCTGGTGCAACGTGGCCAATACAAAAGCCCCATGTTCCACCAGAGAAACGACCATCGGTGATGAGGGCAACCGTGGAACCAAGCCCAGCACCTTTTAATGCGCCGGTAATTGCCAACATCTCGCGCATACCCGGGCCACCTTTGGGTCCTTCATAACGAATCACGATGACATCGCCATGGTTAATGGACCCAGTCATGATTGCATCCATCGCACCGTCTTCACCGTCGAACACGCGAGCGGGACCTTCAAACTGCAATTGGTCTTTGGTGAGACCAGCAACTTTGACAACACTTCCCTGTGGTGCAAGCGAACCAGAGAGAATATTGATGCCACCTTCTGCGTGAATGGGATCGGACAGTGGATGCACAACATCGCCGTCTGGCGCCGGCGGGTTAATGTCTGCCAGGTTTTCGGCCATTGTCTTCCCTGTGCAGGTGAGAACATCGCCGTGCAACAAACCAGCATCGAGCAACAACTTCAACACCACCGGTACTCCACCAATACGGTGAATATCTGACATGTGGTACTTACCGCCAGGCTTTGTGTCTGCGATGTGCGGCACTTTGTCGGCGATGCGGTTGAAATCATCGAGGCTTAATTCAACGCCTGCTTCATTGGCAATGGCCAACAAGTGCAGTACCGCATTTGTGGAGCCACCAAAAGCATTCACCACTGCAATGGCGTTTTCGAATGCTTTCTTGGTCATGATGTCGCGCGGACGAATACCAAGTCGCAACAAGTTCACGACTGCTTCACCGGCACGGCGTGCATCGTCTTCACGACTGCGATCGATTGCCGGTGCCGATGCCGACCCAGGCAAACTCATTCCCATTGCTTCAGCGATCGACGACATGGTGTTGGCGGTGAACATGCCGCCACATGCACCTTCTCCCGGGCATGCTGCACGTTCAATATCTGTCAGTTCATCTTCTGTCATGGTGCCTGCAGCACATGCACCCACTGCTTCGAACACGGTGGTGATATCGATGTTGTTGCCTTTATAGACACCGGGCATGGTGGAGCCGTTGTAGACGAACACGCTGGCTAAATTCAAGCGCGCTGCTGCCATCAACATTGCAGGAATCGATTTATCGCAACCAGCGAGACCGACAAAACCATCGAAGCGTTCGCCATGGACGACTGTTTCAACGCTGTCGGTGATGACCTCGCGTGACACCAAACTTGCACGCATTCCTTCGTGTCCCATCGAAATTCCGTCAGAGACGGTGATGGTGCCGAATTCAAGTGCGACACCGCCGGCGTCGCGCACACCTTGTTTTGCAGATTCAGCCAATCGACGAAGCGACATATTGCAGGGCGTCACTTCATTCCATGCAGACGCAATTCCCACTTGTGGCTTCACCCAGTCATCGTCGGTGAGACCCACTGCGCGCAACATCGCGCGTGCTGCGGCTTTTTGGATGCCGTCGGTGACATCGCGACTGCGGGGCTTGATGTCGATGGGGGTGCCAGAGGGGTCAGTTGCCATATAAATAATGGTAGTAGCCCTCTTGGGTCCGTGTCCTAACGGCGTTCGGCGGGAACTCCAAAGCCAAACAGGTTGCTCGCCACTTTGCGCATCTGAATTTCTTCTGACCCTTCGGTGATGCGATAGCGACGGTGGTGTCGGTAGATGTGCTCGAACGGCATATGGCGGCTATAGCCAACTCCCCCACAGGTTTGCATGGCACGATCGGCAGCATCACAGGCCAAGCGGTTTGCTCGATAGTTACACATCGCCACCAAGTGCGTCACTTCCATGTGGTGTTTGTGGTCCAGCATCCATGCGGTGTAACGAATCATCTGGCGCAACATGGCGGCTTCTGTGTGTAGTTCCACCAACGGGAATTGAATTCCTTGGTTCACACTGAGCTTCTTACCCCAGGTGATGCGACTGTTTGCATAGCGCACCGCTTCATTAATGCAATATTGCGCAGCACCCAATGAACTGGCGGCTTGGCGAATGCGATTTTCGTGCACGAAATGTTGAGCGAGAGCTAAGCCCTCATCGAGTGGTCCGAACACCGCATCGGCACCGACGCGAACATCTTTCAAGCTGACTTCTGCATGATCGGTCGGCATGTTGAATGTCCACCAAAAGAAATCGACCGAGAACCCAGGCGCATCGGTGGGAACCAAAAATGCAGTGATGCCTTTGGGGTCTCCGGGGTCACCAGAGGTGCGAGCAAAAATAATGTCGTGGGTCGCATGGTGAAGCCCACTGTTCCAACGCTTCATGCCGTTGATGACCCACTCATCTCCATCGCGATAGGCAGTTGTCTCTAAATACGTGGCATCGCTTCCATGGTGTGGTTCGGTGAGCCCGAACGCGAGACGTTTTGTGCCGTCTAAGAACCCGGGCATCCAAGTCTTCTTTTGTTCTTCGGTGCCGAAGTCGCGCATCATCAACACGGTGGGGAAATTACCGACAATGCTCGATTCGTTTTGCAGGTCGTTGTGTAGTCCCAAACCTTTGGTGGCGAGGTGTTCACGAATAATCGCCATTGTGAGATTGCTGGCACTCTTGCCACCGAATTCTTCGGGCAATGCAAGACGTAACCACCCGGCAGCATCTGCGCGTCTGCGCATCTCGCGCAACAACGCTTCCCAATCGGCGCGAGGCACACCATCGTTTTCAAAATCGGTGCGCGCCCATTCGCGACGGTGATCAAAGAAACGTTCGTTGTCGTCTTGTGCCTGCAGTGGCTTAATTTCGCGCTCGATGAAATCATCGAGTTGGTCAAGGGTTGTCTGAATGTCTGCGGGAATAGCGAAATCCATGAGCGAACAGTACGCCCGCAGATGTGTTTTCTACGAGCCGCGGCGTTGCTGCATGATGGCCGCGACAATCTTGCCGTCGGCCTTGCCTTTGCTGGCTTTCATCACACGACCAACGATTGCGCCACCTGCTTTTTCTTCGCCGGCACAATATTTGGCCCATGCATCGGGGTCGGCTGCGATCGCTTCATCCACGAAACCTTCAACAGCAGATGTGTCCATGGCTTCAAAACCTTTTGCTGCAGCAATTGCTGCCGGGTCTCCTCCACCACTCGCGACCAATTCGGCCAGAACAGTTTTGGCTTGTGTTGCAGACACTTTGCCATCGCGTTCCATCAGCGTCAGTGCAGCCAGATCTTTCGCCGGCACAGATGGTGTCGCACCTTCTTCAGCGAAAGCTTGTTGCACATAAATCAATGCTCGTACCGGGTCGCCACCAGCATCTGCAACACTGCGCACATAGTCGTGTTGACCACGTTCGACAACCACGATGATTGCTTCGCTTTGTGTGTCATACCCCGTCAGTTCTGCCAACATCTGGCGACGTGCAGCGGGCAATGGCGGCAATGATGCACGCACGTTGTCAATCCATTCTTGTGAGGGATCAACAGTGACCAAATCGGGTTCGGGGAAATAGCGGTAATCGTCGGCGTCTTCTTTGGAACGCAACGTGTGTGTGCGACCTTCGGCATCGTCCCAGTGACGGGTTTGTTGAATGATGGTGCCGCCTGTTTCCAAGATGTCAATTTGACGACGCGCTTCATAATCGATTGCGCGACCAAGAGCGCGAATTGAGTTCACGTTTTTAATCTCGCACCGCGTGCCAAATGGGGTGCCGGGTTTGTGCACCGACACGTTTGCATCAACGCGCATCGAGCCTTCTTCCATCTTTGCGTCCGAGGCACCAATGGCTTCGAGGATCGCACGCAACTCGGCGACATATTCTTTGGCTTGTTCGCTGGTGCGAATATCGGGACGCGACACAATCTCCACTAACGGCACTCCTGCACGGTTGAAGTCGATCAGTGAATAATCACTGCCGTGAATGCGACCTGTAGCACCACCGACGTGTGTGCTCTTGCCAGTGTCTTCTTCTAGGTGCGCACGCTCGACTCCGACAACGGTGCCACTGGGTAATTCCAAATAGCCATCGGCGTTGAGCGGCAAGTCGTATTGGCTGATCTGATAGGCCTTTGGCATGTCGGGATAGAAATAGTTCTTGCGGTGAAAGATGCACCGCTGAATTTTGCAATTGAGCGCAAGTCCGATGCGCATCGCTAATTCAACGGCCTGCTTGTTTAACACGGGCAATGCACCGGGCAAACCCAACGTGACAGGGTCGATGTTTACGTTTGGTTCATCGCCGAAGCGGTTCGGTGAACCACTGAACAATTTGGTGCGTGTTGCTAATTCCACGTGCACTTCCAAACCGACAATCATTTCCCAACCACCGGGAAGCAATTGGTCTTGTGTGGCGACAACTGAACTCAGTGGGCTATCGCTCATGATTGGCTCCTTGCTGCAGACTCCAATGCTCCACCCACGCGGAACATGGCCACTTCGCCAAGTGCGGGTGCAAGAACTTGAATACCAACGGGCAAACCGTGTGCGCCAGTGCCAAAGGGAACACTCATTGCTGCATGGCCTGCCAAGTTTGTGGGAATTGTGTAGATGTCGCACAAATACATCGACATCGGGTCGTCCACTTTGTCCCCGAACGGGAAGGCAACGATGGGCGACGTGGGCATCAGGATCGTGTCGACAGATTCATATGCCTTGTTGAAATCGTTCGCGATTAAACGACGCACTTTCAATGCTTTGCCGTAATAGGCGTCGTAATACCCGGCAGACAATGCATAGGTTCCCAACATGATGCGACGCTTCACTTCGTCGCCAAAACCCGCCGCTCGTGTTGCGCCATACATCGCGTTGGTGTCTGCTGCAGGCACGCGCAAGCCGTATCGCACACCATCGAAACGTGCGAGGTTCGAACTGGCTTCTGCCGGGGCGATGATGTAGTACGCCGTTAATGCATACGACAGCGACGGCAATGTGACATCGACAATTGTTGCGCCCGCTTCTTTCAATGCTGCAAATGCTGCATCTAAACGAGCAGCAACTTCTGGTTCGGCTCCACTGGGCAAATCGGTGACGCGACCAATGCGCATGCCGGCAACACCTTGGGTGACAGCGCCCACAAGAGACGGTGCGGGTTGTGGAATGGATGTTGAATCCATGGGGTCGTGGCCTGCGATGACTTCGGTGACAAGTGCAGCATCGGCAACGGTTGTGGCAAACGGGCCGATCTGGTCGAGCGATGATGCATAAGCAACTAATCCGTATCGACTGACCAACCCATAGGTGGGCTTCACGCCGACAACACCACACAACGCAGCAGGTTGACGAATAGAACCGCCGGTATCTGAACCCAAACTGATGAGGCTAAAACCTGCAGCAACTGCAGCTGCGCTTCCACCACTTGAGCCGCCTGGTACGCGGGATGTGTCGAGTGGATTTTTTGTGGGTCCGAATGCAGAGTTTTCTGTTGATGAACCCATTGCGAATTCGTCCAAGTTGGTTTTACCAACAACAATCGCACCAGCTTGTTGCAAACGCGTAATCACTGTTGCGTCGTATGGCGGCTTCCAGCCTTCGAGAATGCGCGACGAACATGTTGTCTCGATTCCATGCGTGCACATGTTGTCTTTAATTGCAACAGGTACACCCGCAAGTGGTCCAACAGGGCGACCTGCTTTCACATCGGCATCAATACCATCTGCTGCAGCGCGTGCCTGGTCGGCAGTGACCATATTGAATGCGTGAATGTCGCTGTCGTGTTGGGCGATACGGGCGAGATGTTCATCGACGATGGCGCGTGCAGATACTTCTCCGCCTGCCACCTTGGCGGCGATGTCGTGTGCGGTGGACGAAGTCGACATGTTCAGCCGTCCAATCCGATAATTGGCGGCACGCGGAAGCGGCGTTCTTCGGCAGCGGGAGCGGCCGCCAACACTTCATCGGTGTCCAAGGTGGGCAGTTCCACATCATCGCGCATCACGTTCACCAACGGATAGGGCTGAGTCATGGGTTCAACGCCATCCAAGTTGAGAGCGTCAATGTCGCGGAAATGATCCATGACCTTCACAAGTTGGGCGGTGAAGCCCTCGATATGGGCGTCGTCAATATCGAGACGGGCCAAATTGGCCACTTTTGCGACGTCGGCAGCAGAAATCGGGCTGGTCGGGGAACTCACCCGAACAATCCTACGAGCCCAAGGGCGGGAATTCAGCCTGTCTTTTCTGCAGATAACTCATCACGCCTTCGCGGAAATCGGGACGTGTGAAACTTTCGCGCATTAATTCGAGTGCATCAAGGCTCGCGGTTGCGACATCTTTTCCAAAGTCGGCATAGACCTGTTGTTTCATGACCGCCATCGATGCGGGCGACACGTTTTGTGCCAAATCGGCTGCATAAGCCATCACTACATCCATCAGTTGATCTGCTGGTACCACCTTGTTCACCATTCCCATGTCCAATGCCTCGTCTGGCATCACAACACGAGACGACATCAACAGATCCATTGCTGCAGCGTGGCCAACCAAACGTGGCAACACCCACGAGACGCCGTATTCAGCAATGAGGCCTCGTTTTGAAAATGCACATGTCAACTTTGCGTTGTCGGCAGCGAATCGCATGTCGCACATCAACGCTTGCACCAACCCCACACCTGCGGCTGCACCGTTGATCGCCGCGATAATCGGTTTCGGCATGCGCGTAATTTCATCTTGCATGCGTCCATCCAAAATGCTTTCTTCATCGTCATCTTGGTTGGAACCAGACAACGTGCCGAGGTCTGCACCCGCGCAATACCCCTTGCCCGCGCCTGTCACCACAACAACGCGCACGTTCGGGTCTGCCATTGCTTTGTCGAGCGATTCGAAATACAAACGACCAAGACGTGCAGTCCATGCATTCAAACGCTCGGGGCGATTCAAGGTGATGAGACCAATACCTGGCTCACGAACTTCGTAGAGACACTCACTCATGCTCTAGAACCGTAGACGTATTCGGTGCCTCTCGAGAACGCCGAGCGTCCACCACCAAAAAGCCCACAGCCACAACGAATGCTGCGATCGAGACCCACTGGTTCAAACGGAATCCTGCGAACTCCTTGGCGTCGTCAATACGCAGGCCTTCCACGAAGAAACGAATAGCGGTGTAGCCAGCGACGTAAAAGCCGAGCAATCGCCCTCGGCGCAGTGTCCATTTTTTCTCGATGGCCACAAGTGCGACAGCCAGCACCACACAGGCAAGTGATTCATATAGAAACGTCGGATGAAAAGTGGTGCCGGCAGGAAAACCGGCTTTCAATGCAGTCGCATCAGAAACTTCTAATGCCCATGGCAGATCTGTCGGGCGACCGAATAGTTCTTGGTTCCACCAGTTTCCCCAACGCCCAATCGCTTGAGCGATTGCGATACCGGGTACCGCACACGACACCAACACCCATGCATCGCGTCCCATTTTTTTGGCGCGCCAAAACCCAACAAGAACACCCACTGTGATGCCGCCCCACACACCGAGGCCGCCTTGCCACACTTTGACAACATCGCCCCACTGTCCGTAGAACTTTTCAGCATCGGTGAGCACGTGATACGCGCGTCCGCCGATAATTCCGGCGGGCACTGCCCACAGCGCGATGGAAGAAAAATCGTCAATGGTTCCGGCATTTATTCGTTCTGCGCGTTTGCCGGCGATGCGCACTGCAACAATGACGCCGATGGCAATCATTAAGCCATAAGCATTTAATTTGACCGGGCCGATCTCTAATGTGCCAGACGACGGACTGGGAATCGATGCGAGAAGCGACGCGGCACGTGTTGACAGCATTAGCTGGTCACTCGCGATGCGAATTCAACGGACTTGTCAAAGATGATCTGCTTGTCGAAATCTTGCGTGGCGACGTGGTAGCTGCGTTCCAAGATCACGCGCTCAACACTGCCACCGTATGCCGCGGCAAGTGCATCGCTATCGCTGGGTGCGACAACATGGTCTTGGGTTGATGTGAACAACAACAACGGCATCTTCAAATTGCCGTATTGCTGCGACAGCGGCACAAGTCCGTCTTGTTGGAACGACAACAACGCCGCAAGCGGAGTTCCTGGATATGCCGTTTCGACAACGCCTGGTTCGGCGATGTCAGAGCCGATGCCGTCCATCTTTTCTGTGCCGGCTTCGATCATGCCCCGAATCATGTCCATGACTTCTGGTGCTTGTGGTTGGGTTGCGGGGTTCACACACACGAGTCCGGCAACTTCAGGATGCTGCGTGCCGACCCACAATGTGAGCGAGCCACCCATCGAGAGCCCCATCACCACAACTTTGGAGACTCGCTTCGACAATGTCTGAAATGCTGCTTCCGCATCGCGTGACCAATCGGCCCACCGCGTCGGAATCATGTCTTCCATTGCAGTGCCATGCCCAGCGAGCTGAGGAAGTTCCACATGAAACCCTGCAGCCGCACAACTTTCGGCAAGTGCACGCATGGAACCAGGGTTGCCGGTGAAGCCATGCAACACCAACACACCTGCGTCTCGTGTTCCGAGATGTGAAAACGGTTCGGCTCCGGGAATGGTGGCGGCTGGCATGGCTGACTCCTCTACATATGTGCAGTGACGTGTGATGTGCCATCCCGTTGGGATGGGTGTCTCTTTGAGTGTAGGTGGCGCCTTGGCAGGGTCGTTGACCGCGCGCTGACTTACTGGTGGACTAGTGAACTGATGCCACGCTCTGACCGCCTCGCTCGCCAACGGCGAATTGATAGCCATGCTGTGGCCGCGCTTGCGCCATTGGTGGCGCTGTTTCCCGCTTGGCTGGTGGCGATTTTGGCGTTGTGGTGGGTAGTGCAGTTGTTTGTGTGGACACCTTTTTATGTGTTTGCACTTGTGGCGTTCTTTT
This sequence comes from Actinomycetota bacterium, assembly GCA_041173945.1. GTDB lineage: Bacteria > Actinomycetota > Acidimicrobiia > Acidimicrobiales > Ilumatobacteraceae > UBA2093. The sequence goes on along the minus strand of JBEDHS010000170.1, from coordinate 3,197 downwards.
TGGGTGGTTTGTTGTTTTTGCGACCAGTACAGAAATTGGTGTTGCGCAAATTACTTGGCGCACGTGCACCCACGCGACAAGAACGCGATGCATTGCAACGTTCGTGGCAAGTGGTGACACAAGCAAACCACATTGCACCGAACCAATACGTCTTAGCTGTCACCGATTCTGATGAATTGAATGCGTTTGCTACCGGCGGACACTTGGTGGTGGTGTCGAGTTGGGCAATTCAGAATTTGTCTGCCGATGAATTAAGTGGCGTACTCGCACACGAGTTGAGTCATCACTTGGGAATGCACACCATTGCATTAACTGTTGGGCAGTGGTTAACACTTCCCATTGTGTTACTTGCACGTGTCGGATTTTTTCTGCAGAACATCGCACACGCCGCAACAGACACATTCGGTTCGCGTTCCAGTGCTGCTGCAGTTGTGGGACGTACGCTCGCTGGTGTTCTCACCATTGTGTCGTGGATGTTTTTGTCGATGATCACCGTGTCGCAAATGATTAGCAATGTCGTGGGTAAAGGTGCCGAATTTAAAGCCGATGAAACAGTTGTGGAAATGGGCTTTGGCAAACAGCTGCGCAATGCGTTACGCATCGTTGTGGAATCGGGAAATGGAGCGCGCCATAGCCACTGGCGAGACCGATTGGTGACCGCTCACCCACCGGCGCGGACACGAGTGGCGCGCCTTGAAGCCCATATTCGGCGAACCCAGAGGGAGCAGCGCCGATAGCGTTAACCCAATGACTCGGCCCCATTGCGCTTCTGTGTACACGGCGGTATCGCAATGACGAGTCGACCAAACGATCCTTTCTTGGCTGCAGCCCGCGGCATTACCCCGAGCCACACGCCTGTGTGGTTTATGCGCCAAGCCGGTCGCAGTTTGCCCGAATATCGCAAGATTCGCGGTGAGGGCAGCATTCTGGAAGCCATCAAACAACCCGACCTGGCTGCTGAATTTACATTGCAGCCTGTGCGTCGCTACGGCGTTGATGCAGCCGTGTTGTATTCCGACATTGTCGTGCCACCTCATGCTGTGGGTTTTGGTATCGACGTCGCACCAGGAACCGGGCCCGTTGCGCAACATCCTTTGCGCAGCAGTGCAGATCTTGCACGTTTGCGTGAATTGAAACTGGACGACATTGAATATGTGACTGACACCGTGCGCATTTTGGTGAAGGAACTGTCTGTGCCGCTGCTTGCTTTTGCAGGTGCACCATTTACTGTCGCGAGTTACCTGATTGAAGGTCGCCCCAGTCGCACGTATCAGAACACGAAATATCTGATGCACGCAGACACAACTTTGTGGCACGAAATTATGGAGCGCCTGGTGCAACATTCCGTCACTTTTATTTGTGCACAACTCGACGCTGGTGCTGAAGCATTCCAAGTGTTCGATTCGTGGGCAGGTGCATTGTCGCGACGTGACTACGACACGTTTGTGAAACCACACACCACCGAAGTGTTTGCGCGCATTGCGCAACGACATCCCAATGTGGCGGGAATTCATTTCGGCATTGGATGTGATCACTTGTTGGAGTCGATGAATTCGGTGGGCAACGCAGTAATTGGACTTGATTGGCGCACACCGATTCGTGATGCGCGCGCACGTCTTGGCGCCAACACTGTGGTGCAAGGAAACCTCGACCCCGCTTTGGTGTTGGCAGGAAAAGACATTGCCGTGAAGGGAGCCGCTGCGGTGTTGGCCGACAATGGCGGACACCCGGGACATATTTTCAATCTTGGCCATGGTGTTCAACCAGACACCGACCCCGATGTGTTGGCCGCCGTCGTTGATTTCGTTCACTCAGGAGACCATTCATGACAACCGATAACGCACAACGCACCGCAGTCGTGGTGATGGCTTATGGAACGCCACGCACCAAAGACGAGATTTTGCCCTATTACACCGACATTCGTCGCGGTCGACCACCGACCGAGGAAGCATTGAACGACTTGGTCGCACGCTATGAAGCAATTGGTGGATTATCGCCATTGAAAAAGTTGACCGAGGATCAACGCGATGCATTGCAGCGCGAACTGAACGCTGCTGCACCGGGACAATACGAAGTGTTCTTAGGTTTGAAACACGCAACGCCGTTCGTTGAAGAAGCAGTGGCCGAAGTTGTCGCAGCTGGCTTTAAGCGCATTGTGGGGATTGTGCTTGCCCCTCATTATTCGTCGTATTCAATTGGGCAATACATCGGTCGCGTCCGCGAAACAGCCGCTGGGCACGATATTGAAGTGGTGGGTGTTGATTCGTGGGCGCGCGAAGAAGCATTCATTGAATTTTTGGCCAACGACATGAAAAAGAAATTGGCCGCAATGCCCGAGCGCACAAAAGTGTTGTTCACCGCACATTCATTGCCGCAACGCATTATTGATGGTGGCGACCCCTACCCCGATGAACTGCGTGCAACTGCTGAATTGGTGGCAGAAAAAGTAGGGCTCGATCGTTGGTCGCAATGGTCGATTGCCTGGCAATCTGCAGGTCGCACACCAGAGCCGTGGATTGGGCCCGACATCTTGGAAGTGATCGACCAGATTGCAACCACACGAAACACCGATGAACCTATTGACGGTGTGATGGTGTCGGCGTGTGGTTTTGTGGCCGACCACTTGGAAGTGCTGTATGACTTGGATATCGAGGCAGAACAACGTGCACGTTCCCATGGTTTGGCTTTTGCTCGCACTGCGTGTGTGAACGATGACCAACGCGTGATGGCCGCATTGGCACAGCGCGTCATTCACGCATGAGCAACGCACGCCACATTGTTGTGGTGGGAGGCGGGATCTCGGGCTTAACGACGGCTCTCACATTGTTGGCCGACTCGCCTAGTCCACTCGAGGTAACAGTGCTCGAGGCACAACCAACAACAGGTGGAGTAATTCGCACCACTCCATTTGCGGGACTACCTGCAGTCGATGAAGGTGCCGATGCGTTTTTGGTGCGCGTGCCGTGGGCACAACAACTGGCGTCCGAACTTGGCTTGGGTGCAGCACTGACCGCCCCCACATCGGCCCATGCTGCGGTGTGGCACAACGGTCTGCATTCGATTCCTCACGATGTGTTGTTGGGTGTGCCGGCAAAAATGCGCGCCTTTGCGACATCGTCGTTGATTTCGCCACTCGGCAAAATTCGCGCAGCGGTGGAACCACTACTTCCCCGCACCACTGACGATGACTCAATTGG
>JBEDHS010000169.1:0-3740 GCA_041173945.1 Actinomycetota bacterium | reverse complement strand
AATCAACATCGTGCGTCGCGACAAGCGCACCTTCGCCACGTGCCAGCCCGGCTTCTTGCCGGAGTGGAAACCCAGCGCCACGTCGCTCACCACCTCGTCACCGACACGTTGGTCGAGAATGTCCTTGCCGAGGAGACGTTCACCGGGACGCGGCCGGAACGGGTTGAGGTCGACGTCCCAGGACTTGAGGCGGACGCCGGAATTGTCGATGGCCGCGATCCGGCTGGCAGAGACGAAGATCCTCCGGCGCTGGCTGCTGGCCACGAAACCCAACACGGACGGCGCTTCGGTGCTCCGGCCTGCAACGACGACGACGTCGTCGATTCGACCGATCGGTGATCCGCCCCCGTCGAGCAGGGGAAGCCGCATCACCCGGAATGCATAAATGAGTTCGGCGGCCATGGGGCAAGGCTATCGGTGGCCCTTTCAGCGCATGACCAACCCCTCGTTTGCTGGCATCGTTGACCGCTACCCTTGGGGTCGCCATACGGGGACGTAGCTCAGCTGGCTAGAGCACCTGCTTTGCAAGCAGGGGGTCGTGGGTTCGATTCCCATCGTCTCCACCCAGATGCATCCTGTGCCGAACCTGAGGCCGGTCAGCAAGTAAACGTGTCATGGTCAACGCGGCACGAATTTTGCCACTCCGTTCGTCTTCAGAAACAGAACTTCAGGCTCCGTAAACCTTTTTGTATAAGTCCGTGTACCAAGGTCAAAGTAAGTGCGGTCATCATCCACACCTATTTCATTTCCATCTGAGACCGCAACTAGTTTTCCGACGAACTCCGGGTACTGATTTTCGAAATCAGAAATCAGTTTCTTTAGTCTCTCCAGCTTTTCCCACATTGAAACATTATGAAATTGCGGTCCAACTCGATCCGTAATGTCGGTTGCGGGACAACCACCATAGGTACGATTCGGCAACATATCGCGAGTGATCACGCTCCCAAGCATGGCCATGCTTCGTTCACCTACTACCACGGGGGAAACGAGACAACTACCAACAAACCAGGCATCTTTGCCAATATGAACCTCCGCTGTTGAATTGAATCGGCATCCTTCAACAACATCGCCATGACGGATATGAGTCCAAATCTGAGACATACTGCCAATCCCAACGTTGTCATCAATAAATAGACCACCCTGACTGTCAAGATCACATCGCCCACCGATCCAACAGTTGCGTCCAATTCCTAGCTGCTTGCTCCCATACCCAACAGTTCCCGCTTGAATACGCGAATAGTCGCCGATAAAGAAATCCTTAGTCTTGATAACTACGTCATTGCCGACAAAAGCACCGTCGCCAAGTACGACATTTTCGGCTTCAATCACAGTTCCTGACCCCACAACAACACCGCGACCAATTTGGATATTGTCAGCAACAATTGTCCCTTTGATGTGATTTTCAAGATAAGACATAGAGTCGACGTTACTCACCCATGTAAGACACAGCACAGAAGCTATAAGTAGTGGTTTGGGTAGGACATCCCTCGACACTTTCTAACCGGCCTACACACAGTTAGTAACATTCCACCTATGAGTGAGACAACTCAGGTATCCCCAGGGATTTTGATCAGTGTGATTGTTCCTGTTTTTAGAAGTCAGTCCACTCTGGAACCTCTGGTAATGCGCGCCCAGTTGGCATTGATGGGTACGAGTCATGAAATCGTCTTCGTTGATGATGGCAGCCCATTAAACACGTGGGCAGAGATCAAACGACTGAGTCAGCAGCACCACCACGTGCACGGAATTCGTTTGAGCCGAAACAGCGGGCAACACTCCGCATTGCTGGCGGGCGTGAGATCGGCGAGGGGTGCGGTCATCGTCACCATCGATGATGATCTACAGAACCCTCCTGAGGAAATTCCCAAATTACTTGCATGTTTGAGCGACGAAATTGATCTCGTTTATGGCAATCCACGACGTATCGCACAGAGTTGGTGGCGTCGGTGGTCCTCAAGTGCAGTAAGGCGATTTCTTGGCTCGGTACTCAACGCAGACAACGTGCGAAACAGCAGTTCCTTCAGAGCGTTCAAGACCCCTTTGCGGGATGGATTCGGGTCGGAATTGGGTCCATCGGTGTCGCTGGACGCGTTGCTTTCATGGGCGACCACACGTTCGACGAGCGTTGAGGTCGAACATGCACCTCGTGAAGAAGGTACGTCTCACTTCAATCTCCGTCGGCTACTCCGGTTTGCAGTCGACACCATCACGGGGTACAGCACAGCACCACTTCAAGCAGTACTCGCACTGGGTTTCGTTACCGCGTTCTTTGGACTCGGACTGCTGGCGTGGGTTGTTGGGCGATCGATCTTTGCGGGTACGTCGGTACCAGGCTTTGCGTTTTTGGCATCCACAATCGCACTGTTCTCTGGGGTGCAGCTAATGACTCTGGGTGTGATCGGGGAATATCTCTCGCGGATGCACTTTCGTGTGATGAACAAGCCGAGTTATGTGATTGCTGAGCAAACCGATGCAGTGAGCGATTTGGGTTTGTGATTCCCTTTAATCGTGCGTCATTCGAGGGGAATGAACTTGCTCACCTCAGCGAGGCCATCCAGATTGGTCATGTCTCGGGTAACGGTCCGAATACACGACAAGTAGAGCAGATTCTCACGGACATTCATGGTTCTGGTCGGTCCCTGATGACGACGTCATGCACTCATTCGCTGGAAATTGCCGCACTACTACTCCGCTTGACACCGGAGGACGAAGTCATTGTTCCGTCGTACACCTTTGTCTCCACGGCTGCCGCTTTCCTGTTGCATGGTGGGACACCGGTGTTCGTCGATGTTCGAGATGACACCCTGAATATCAGCATTGAGGCTGTTGAGGCAGCAATTACGCCGAGAACGAAGGCGATCTGCATCGTTCATTACGCCGGTATCGCCGCGGACCCTGAACGATTCTGCGAGTTGGCTGATCGGCATGGGCTGGTGTTGATTGAAGACAACGCACACGGACTGTTTGCTCGTTACCGGGGCAGAAACCTCGGCACGTTCGGCGCAATGTCGACCATGAGTTTCCATGAAACCAAGAACGTGACATGCGGTGAAGGTGGTGCATTGCACCTCAATGATCAGCAGTTTCTGGAACGGGCGGAAATTCTCCGTGAGAAGGGCACCGATCGCTCCAAATTTTTTCGTGGTCAAATCGACAAGTACACGTGGGTCGATGTCGGTTCGTCGTGGGTTGCCTCGGACCTACTGGCTGGAGTCCTGCTCGGACAATTGGAGCGGTACAGGGAGATCCAACATCGACGTGAAGTGGTGTGGAATCGGTACGACATTGCGTTGAAAGAGTGGTCTATGTCGAATAACGTGCGCACACCTGTTGTGCCGGCTGATTGTGAGCACTCCAGCCACATGTACCATCTCAGGTTTGGTGATCTGGACACCAGAACGCGCTTCATTGCTCATATGAGAAACCATGATGTGATGACGGTGTTTCACTATCAGCCCTTGCATCTGTCTGCAATTGGAGTTCAGCTGGGAGGGAGAGTTGGACAGTGTCCGGTGGCCGAGGAAGCCAGCGACACGCTTGTTCGTTTGCCACTCTTTGCCTCGATAACTGATAGTCAGATTGATCAGGTGCTTAACGCAGCCCTCGCTTTTGGTTTGTAGGTCCACTGTGGCGGTTACGATGGTTCGGGAAGCAGTGAACCCAAGGAGACTTCTGTCATGAACACCGCGGTCATCGTCGATGCAGTCCGCAGCCCTCTCGGCAAGCGCAACGGCAAGTTG
>JBEDHS010000168.1:0-3963 GCA_041173945.1 Actinomycetota bacterium | reverse complement strand
GAAGAAGGTCGACTTCGAATACTTCACGACGATGTTGAGAATCTTGTTTTCCAAAATGGTTCTGTTGTGGGGGTAGAAACACAAACAATGTCACTCGATGCAGACGTGGTCGTGATGTGTGCTGGAGCACTGATGACGCCACAGATTCTGTTGCGGTCAGGACTTGGTCACCACAACGACAAAATTGGGCTCGGTCTACAAGATCACCCTGCAATCACCTTTGCCGCAGACATTGAGCCAGGTAGTCGCGCCTGTTTTGATGCATCTGTGGTGAGAGAAGCCGAGACGTCCTCTGGCGCTCGATTTTTACAGGTGGGCTACGAACGCGCATCCAAGAGCGAAGAGAATATCGGACTGTTCTCCGTCATGTTGTTGACGCCACGAAGCCGCGGGTGGGTGCGTATGCACGAGCACGGTCCAGAGATTTCGCTGAATATGTTGTCCGACGAATACGACGTGGTGGCAATGCGTGATGCCGTGAAGGACTTAATTGGTCTCGTCTCCAATGGCGAGATTGCTCGAAATTTTTCTCGTATCTACATCGATGACAATGGAAACGATGTCTCAACCCTGAAAGAGGGCAACGACGACGATATGGATTCATGGATCCTGCGCAATCTGCGGCCGGTGTCTCATGTGGCCTCGTCATGTGCCCAGGCCGTGACCTCGACGGGACTTCTCAGCGGTGTATCGGGTGTGTACGTTGCAGATGCATCAGTCCTCCCGAGCGTGCCTGCATGCACCCCGGCAGGACCTGTCACAATGGGGGCGCGTCGTATTGCCGATGAAATCAGGGGGGCATTGCAATGACATATGAATGGGGTCTTCATGAAGTGGCAGACGGAGTCCATGCGTATCTGCAGCCAGACGGCGGATGGGGCTGGTCAAATGCGGGTCTTATTGTCGGCGATGGAACATCATTATTAGTAGACACATTGTTCGACTTGCGTCTGACTCAAAAGATGTTGGACACGATGGCTGGCGTCGTGCACTCTGCTCCCATTGACACTGTCGTCAACACTCATGCAAATGGTGATCATTGCTACGGCAATCAATTGCTCAAAGGGAAAGAGATCATTGCCTCACAAGCAACTTCTCACGAGATGGCCGAGGTACCGCCGTCGATGTTGGCAGCGTTGAACAAAGTGCCGGGGGAAGTGGGGGATTTGTTCCGTCATTTTTTTGGTGAGTTTGAGTTTGACGGAATTGAATTAGAACTTCCCACTCGTACGTTCGAAGGTCGCTTTGAATGTGAGGTGGGAGGACGTGTTGTTGAACTCGTTGAAGTGGGGCCCGCCCATACTCAGGGCGACACGTTGGTGTTTGTTCCAGATGCGAAAACAGTCTTCACAGGCGACATTCTGTTTATTGGCGGAACCCCTGTGGTGTGGGCCGGACCACTAGAAAATTGGATTGCGGCCTGCGATTTAATTTGTGCTGCCGATGTGGAACATATTGTCCCAGGGCATGGTCCACTCACTGACAAAGCTGGTGTGGTGGCTATTCGTGATTATCTCGAGTTCGTGAATAGTGAGGCAACCACGCGATTCCATGGTGGGATGGATGCATGGGATGCGGCGCGTGACATTGCCTTGAATGGTTTTTCTGAGTGGGGCGAGTTCGGACGTCTCGCTGTCAACGTCGACACCGTATATCGCTCTCTCAGCGATGCTCATCAAAGTCCTGATGTGGTGGAGCAGTTCAAGCGGATGTATCAGCTTGAACAGAGTGGTCACTAGATTTTTGTCGAATCGCTCGACGAACAACAACGAGCCATCCCGTCAGAGCGACGAGTGAAAAAAACCACCATTGCACCGCATAAGAAAAATGAGGGCCTTCATCGAGCTCGGGAAGCAAAGCCGGTGCAGGCCAGTCACCGGTCAGTGCTGGTGACTGTTCGATGAGTTGCAAATACATCGGTAACGACTCGTTGTCCAAGCGTTGTGAAATTAATTCGAGATCGATGCGATGAAATTCGGTGGTCGTCGGATCAGTCGAATCAATCGCGCCGAGTGCACCGCGAGTTTGAGTCTTGCGAAGGAATCCCACAATCGTCACTTCGCCGTCGTTCAGTTTGGGTATGTCCTGATTAAGTGGTGCGAAACCGCGATTGACGAACACAATAGATCCATCGTTGAGAACAAGAGGCGTGAGAGGGCTATACCCGGCTGTTGCATCTAGCGAACGATTGATAATTGTGACTTCTTGATCAATGAGATATCGACCTATTGCGCTGACAATGCGCCATTCCAGATCGTTCACATTTGCCGTTTCTGACAACGCTTCTTGAATATCGCGAGTAGGAACTTGTGTCCGCTGTGTCACCGTCGCATTGAATTCACGCTTTTGGTTGAGTCGGCTCATTTGCCAAAAACCAAGAAAGACCATCGTGGTTACGAGAACAGCCACCAAGATGTGAACCAAAATCCAGCGCGGACGAACAAGGGGGTGGCTCATCACGTTGAACGCTATCGGCTGGAAGTCGTTCGTGTACGGTGAGGACGTGGGGCAGATGGCATATAACCAGGGGTCTATCAATCACGATTTCTGGACAATGGTTTTCGGTTGTGACGTGACTGCATCAGAACCAAAGAGGATTGGTGAGGGCCAGGTCGGGATGAATCTTCGGTATCAGTTGACCTCTGATAATCCGGATGTTCCCTCGTCTGTCGTCGTCAAGATGGCATCACCCGATGAGACCAGTCGCGCAACTGGCATAGCGCTTCGGAATTATGAACGAGAAGTCAAGTTCTATCAACAACTTGTCAACACGATTGATGTCCGTTCACCGCATTGCATGTTTGCTGATTGGAATTCCGACAGCGGCGACATCGTTCTTGTTCTCGAAGACATGTCACCGGCTGAGCAAGGAGACCAAATCCTTGGATGTGATGTAGGTAAGGCTGAATTGGCGGTCGACCAGTTGGTGAAAATGCAAGGACCTCGATGGAATGATCCTTCCTTGTTTGATATCGACTGGTTACAGCGACGAAACGCGGAGGATAGTGACCGGCTCGGTGGACTTTTTGGAATGTTGTTACCCGGATTTTTGGACACATACACCGAGGCCATCGTGCGTGATGTCGGACAAGCGGGAATGGATTTTGTGTCAGCGTTGTCAACCAAACTCGCCGATTATGTGTCCGGTCGCGATGAGCCCTACACGATTACGCACGGGGATTTTCGTCTTGACAATCTTTTGTTCGCAACCCCAGAGGGCGGTGTCGATTGCTGTGTTGTGGATTGGCAGACACCCGGTCATGGCAACGGAATCGGCGATTTGGCGTATTTCATTGGCGCGGGTTTGTTGCCAGAGGATCGGCGAATTTATGAGTGGCAACTTGTCGAGAGATATATCGCTGGCATCGAAAGCTACGGCCACACAATTGACCACGATTGGGTGAAGAGGCATTATCGACGCGAGTCTGTCTCCGGGCTGATTATGGCGGTGATTGCATCCCAGGTTGTGGGGCGAACTGCACGCGGTGACAAAATGTTTGAAGTGATGGCCACGCGGCACTTGTTGCAAGGCATTGAGAACGGTGCACTAGATCTTCTCTAAAGATCGAAATTCAACGAGGTGTTTGACGAGTTGATCGCACGCTGCGATATCTACTCGTAAAAGTCCCTCGCGATTCCAGTTGTCATCGAGGCGTTGAATTGCCTGGCTCCAGGTCACTTGCGAGTCCTCGAGCAAGATTCTCAAACAGGTGAGCAGGGCTTCGGCCGGATTGTTGTCGTAGTGCTGAAGAAGTGTTTCGATGTCGCTCTTTTTTAATGCTCGCACTCCGTCACTCTATGTTTCTCGGCTCGGTGTGAAGTTGCTACGGTTTGGATGAGTCGCTTGGGGGAGTGACGCGGGGGAATTGAGGGGGCAGTTATGTGGAACTACGGATTGATTTGGAAAGGCATCGCTCAGGCCGATCCTGGCCGGCCTGCACAAATTTTCGGGGATTCAGTCTC
>JBEDHS010000167.1:0-6700 GCA_041173945.1 Actinomycetota bacterium | reverse complement strand
AGCGTTTGGTTGACGATTCAAGTTTGACGAGGACTTCTCCTACCCATCCTGCACGCGACAACGCCACCACATGATGAGTCGATCCCACTGTTAAAACAGTTTTCGGCGGAAGATTTCCCGGTGGTGCAACCATGGTTGGAGTGAGCACCATCGGTGTCACATTGTTTGGGATATCACGTGCTTCAAACACGGATCCAACAGCGACTTCGTTACTTAATTGACCGGCAAGTGGCATCAGGTTCCAACGACGAAATCCATATCCATTTCCCTTCACAACGGGAACAAGACCTGGCATTGACTTTGCAATTCCTTGAACATGGGCGAGCCATCGAGGTTCATTGACTGCGAGCCGTATTGTCACCCCTTTGACCGTAGTCGCCCCGAACGCATTGTGATGGTAGGTACAAGGCAGCCAAAAGAACGTGCACGGAAAGCTCCACTCCACACGCCAAGTCCGTAAGAAAAATTGTCCAGAACTCGAGCAAGCGCGAATCGGGTCGGATGGTGTGGCCGTGTGAGTGCGAGGTCGGTGAGTGGAGGCAGAAGAACCGACAACCCAAAAAGCAGCGAGAGGGGGCTCCACACAACAGAGAGCGCCGCTGCAAGTGGCCACCACGAACGCGAAACAGCCAACATCAGCAATTTGGTGGTCGAGATGAGTCCCACCGAGACGATGTATGAACGATTTTTAAGGGACAGTTTGGTTGAGCGAAGAGAAAGACTGAACCACCCGTAGCAGGCGATGACTGCCGCAATGGCCCACAAGTAAAAACCGCTGAGCAAAAGAGCGGGTGGTGCCAACAACAGTGCATGAGTACGGAGGGGAGTGGCGGCACTTGGGTGTCGGCGGTCAAGTGCAGCAGCGCTCGAGCCGTACGAAAAACGTTGGCGCGCAAAATCTCTCCATGTGGAACGGGGAAGATGTGAACATACAACGGAGGGCACATAGCGGCATGTGTTGCCCGCTTCGACACAGCGCCAGACAAAGTCGACGTCTTCACCCACGCGTAGTGATTCATCGAACCCATCGAGTGCGCGAACAGTTGACGTTGTACACGCAAGCACGGCAGAGGGAACATACGACACACGCGATGTTGGTCGCACAACTGCAGGTTGTGTTCCTAAATCGAGACTCGAGTGGTGTGTTTCATAATCACCAAGTGCACCGAGCGAAGTGGCACTTGCAATTCGGGGCGCTGCTACCGCGGCATATCCGTTCGCGCAAACGGACACCAATGTTGAAATATCGGAGACGTTGATAATGACGTCGTCATCAACAAAGACAACAAAGGGAGTCTTCACCGATTGCATACCTGTGTTACGCGCCGCGCCGGGGCCCGCGTTGACGTCGTGGCGGACAACGGTGGCTCCCGAGATCGACATCTCGATGGGCGAAGCATCATCAACCACGATGATCTCGAGACCGTGCAGAGACGTGACCAGGTTCTGAAGACGTTTGACGTGCGCTTCGGTGGTGCAATAGGTGGGTATCACCACGGTGATGAGGTCGGTGCCGGCCGTCGGCCAGGGAACCGGGTGAATTGCTCCTTGAGCAAGGAGGCGCGTGGTGAGCGATTCGTGACCGAGAGGAAGTTCTGATCCTTGCTCGAGGGCATCCAAGATCTTTGCGCCAGCGTCGGTGACTGTGAAGTGAGTCAGTGGTGAGCCAGCAAGGACTCCACGTCTGTCACGGGTGCGAAGCCATTGAGAATCGGTAACAAAAAAAGCCATTGCGTGTTATCGAGGCCATGCATCGAGGCAGTAGTTCAAAGTGCGCAGAAGTGATTCGGTGTACAAGTTCAACACGTGTTCTCCATGTTGTGCACTCGCAGTTAGTGGATTGCCCAAGACCCCATTAGATGACACCGCCTGTACGCCGTGGGCTCGCATGGTGTCGACATCGCTTGCGTTGATGTCGACAGCGCCGGTTTCGATTTTGTCGCGACGTACGAGTTCGGGATGAAGGTGCAACAGAAGCGACGTTTCGGTGTGTCCCGCGTGCATGTCTCCTCCTTGGTATGACGGTAAGGACCACTGTGTCGCGCGAATGTTTTCATACTCAAGCGCTGTGGCAATGCCTTTAAGAGCGTCGGTGTTTCCGCCATGTCCGTTGACGATGCAGACCCCACGCGCCCATGACGCAGACCGTGCGATGGCAACCACCGAGTCGACGAGTGCTTGAGTGCCACAACTCAGACCGCCGTTGAAGCCGTCGTGTTCGTCACTTGCCGTGATGGAGATTGTCGGAGCAACAAAAAAAGAATCTTGTTGGTCTGGAAGACGAGACAGTGCGGATGCGACCACGGCTTCAACAATTAGTGAATCTGTGTGCAGTGGCAGGTGAGGTCCGTGTTGTTCCCAAGCTCCGAGCGGCAAGATCACAATGTGTTGACCGCGTGCAATCTCGAACGCAGTCGAATTATTCATACGGAGTGGTGTCTTGCTTCCGCGAACGGAAGTGCCTCACAATTTCCACGATGATCGTGGCAGCGATGGCAATAGAGAATGCGGTAATGAATGCCTTTGTGTGATTGTCTTCAAAACTCTTGCCACCAATGAATCCGAGCAATGTGGCGTACAAACCCCAGATAACTGCTGCAATTGCTGACCACTTCAGAAACCACTTTTGAGATTGGCCGGTGATGCCGCATGTGAGTGTGACAATGGTGCGTCCACCAGGAACAAACCGTGCGGTGATCAAAAGATTTCCGCCGCGATTTTCAATCTGATGTTGTGCCCAGCGCAGACGCTGGCGGCCTTTGTTGCTCTTGTTGTAGCGACGCTGCAATCGTTCGGAGAAAAACACGCCGATGTAATAGGCAAAGTTGTCGCCCAGGAACGCCCCCAGTGCGGCCAGCATGGCAACGATGGGCCATTCCAGTTGATTCAAGCCAGCCGAGACACCACCAATGATGACCATTGTTTCGCTCGGAACAACTGGAAAAAATGAATCAAGAAATGCGACGAGCAGAATGATGAGATAGAACCACGGGGAACTTGAATAATCCTTGAGAAAATCGAATGCTGAGTAAACGAAATCGAGCATTGACTAGTTAGAACGCCCCGTGACCGGCGGTTCGCTCCCTGTGAGTAATCGTTTGATGTTGGAGAGATGACGAATCTCGATGAGAAGCCCAATTCCGATGAAGGAGAGAATCTCCCAGGTCGGCTTTCCCCACACTGCGAGCAGAACAAGCACCAAAGGCACGATCACAATCGAGGCGACGGAGGCTTTCTTTGACAACTTCATCACCACGACCCACACCGCGACGGCAATCACCATGATGGGTGGATGCAATGCGAGGAGAACGCCACCACCTGTGGCGATGCCTTTGCCGCCTTTGAACTGTCGATTGACAGGAAAGATGTGACCCAGAATTGCAGCGGCACCACACAAGTACGCAGTGGGTCGATGACCAAGCATGACAACCGCAGGTAGCGCTCCTTTGGCTGCATCGATTGCAAACACAATGATTCCGTATTTCCATCCGATGGCACGTGCCACGTTGCTCGCGCCAGGATTCCCTGACCCGAATGTGGTGATGTCGACTCCTTTTGCTCGCGCCACGACAATGGCGCTGGGAATCGTGCCGAACGCATACGACACGACAATGGCAATAAGTGCGACAAAGATGTTCACGCGGTGACCTTTGTGCGCGCTGGCTTTGAGTGGTCCATTGATGGACGTGGAATCAGCGCAACGGGAACCGATGAGAGAAGTTTTTCTCCTTCTCCTCCCACGCATTCAGGGTCGGGTCCATCTAAAGGAAGACCGGTGAAGAACTTGGCGGCCATGCACCCACCTTGGCATGCGTCATATGAGCCACATGAAGCGCATGCGCCAGCACTTTGAGGTTCACGCAACTCGGTGAACAAATCGGATTCGCGCCACACCTTGGTGAAGCCACCATCATCGAGAACATTGCCTGCTTTGAATTGATCGTGAATCACAAACGGGCATGCGTACACATCGCCAATCGGATCGATAAGACACACAACTCGTCCCGCTCCACACATGTTGAGCCCTGGGAGTGGATCGCCGAGTGCATTGAGGTGGAAGAACGAGTCACCGGTCAGAACGTTTTCACCGTGTGCGAGCAGCCATTCATAGATGTGACGCTGTTGTGCATTGGTGGGATGTAGGTCATTCCAAGAATCTGCACCACGACCAGACGGGCGCAGGCGAGTCACTCGAAGTTGTGCACCAAATGAATCGGCCAATGCCTTGAATTCGTCAAGTTGGTCGACATTGTGGCGGGTGACAACAACAGAAATTTTGAATGGGCCGAAACCTGCATCGCAAAGGTTTTCCATGGCGCGAATTGCAGTGGCATGTGAACCCTCTCCGCGCACCGCATCGTTTGTTTCTGCATCAACACCATCGAGGCTGATTTGAATGTCGAGGTAATCCATTGCCGCCAGACGCGCCGCATTCTTTTTGTCGATGAATGCTCCGTTCGTGGAGAATTTCACGCCGATGCCGTTCGCGATCGAGTGTTCGATGATCTCGAAGAAATCGCGACGCACCATTGGTTCGCCGCCACCGATGTTGATGTAGAAAACCTGAAGATCACGTAATTCATCGAGAACTGCTTTGGCTTGTTCGGTGGAGAGTTCTCGCTCGTCACGTTGTCCACTACTTGACAGACAGTGAACACAGGCCAGGTTGCAGGCGTATGTCAATTCCCATGTCAGACAGATGGGCGCATCGAGACCACTTTTTAGTTGTGAAACAAGATTTTCAACGGACACGAATGATCTCCGATGTTGTAAGGGATGAAAGAGCAGAAATAAATGCGGGCCACCGTGATTGTTCGACGCCAGTTGCATTCAGTGCATCGCGCACCGTCGGGTGTTCACCAATTGACTTGACCACTTTCACCATGTCGGGGTGACGGAGAAAAACAAGTCGGCGATTGCCGTAGTGATAGGCAAGTGCACCAAAGGGCTCAGGTCTCAGAGCAACTTGTGGGTGCATCTCGCACGCTGACTCGAGCGTGAGAGTCATGGGAGAAAGATGGAGGAGACGACTCAGTAGACGCCGCACATACCGTCGATGGAAATCTCTTCAACCAAGAGTTCCTCGGTGACGACGGCTTCGGTGGCCTCTACCTGTTCGGCGGTCTGTGGCTGGATGTTGTCTTGTTCCATGTATATGACAGTACCCCGATTACCCCCCACTAGAGAAGGCTGGGGCGCTGTGGGTAATGTTCGAGGACAGACATTCGGCGATATCTGAGTGTCTGGACCCGATATCGAGCCGAGGGAGATCTCAATGAAGACGAAAGCCGCAGTGCTGTGGGAGTTGAATGCTCCATGGAGCGTTGAAGAGATTGAACTGGATCCGCCCGGTCCCGGTGAAGTACTGGTCAAAATCGCAGCGTCGGGTATGTGTCACTCGGACGAACACTTGGTGACGGGCGATTTGCCATTCGCGTTGCCCATCGTTGGCGGACACGAAGGCGCAGGCGTTGTCGAGCAAGTCGGCGAAGGTGTCAGCTGGTTGGCTCCTGGTGACCATGTGGTCTTTGGGTTCATTCCTTCATGCGGACGTTGTCCAAGCTGTTCAACGGGTCATCAAAACTTGTGTGACTTGGGTGCATTGATGGGGCTTGGCAAGCAAATCTCTGATGGCACATCTCGTCACCATGCACAAGGTCAGGATTTGACGTTGATGTGCATGCTCGGAACATTTGCTCATCACACAGTTGTCAATGAAGCATCCTGCATCAAGATTGAAAATGATGTTCCTCTTGATCGCGCATGTCTGCTCGGTTGTGGTGTTGTCACGGGCTGGGGATCATCGGTGTACGCAGCAGATGTGGCACCCGGCGACACCGTCGTGGTTGTTGGCATCGGCGGTATCGGTGCAAACGCGGTTCAAGGTGCAAAATTGGCAGGAGCTAAGCGCGTTGTTGCTGTTGATCCCGTTGAGTTCAAGCGCGAGAAGGCGATGGAATTTGGTGCAACACACACCGCAGCATCCATGGCCGAGGCACTTCCGCTGTTGCAAGACATCACATGGGGAACAATGGCCAACAAAGTCATCATGACAATGGGTGTCGGAGATGGACAAGTCATGGGTGAGGCTCTCGCACTTGCTGCCAAGCGTGGTCGAGTGGTGGTCACCAATATTCACCCAGCATTGGAAATGGGTGGAGCAAATATTTCTCTTCTCGATTTGACCTTGATGGAAAAGCAAGTGGTTGGTTCGTTGTTCGGTTCTGGCAACCCACGCGCCGATATTCCAAAACTGCTCGGTCTGTATCGAGAAGGTCAATTAGATCTCGATGGCTTGGTCACCAAGACCTATCCATTGGAAGGAATCAACGAGGGTTACCAAGACATGCGCGACGGAAAGAACATTCGTGGCGTCCTTGTCTACGAATAGGTTTCAACCTCGCAGAAATTTTTCGCACTACGGTCATCATTAAACCGGTCATCATTAAATAAGGGGGAAAACAATGAAGTCACGTGCAGCGGTCCTTTACGGGCTCGATCAACCATGGGTCGTCGAAGAAATTGACGTCGAAGAACCAAAAGCAAATGAAGTTCTCGTGAAGTGGAAAGTGGCAGGAATGTGCCACTCCGATGAACACTTCGTCACCGGCGACATGGTTCCCCCGAAGGAATTTTTGGCAATGATGGGTGTCGACGACTTCTTCCCCTTTATTGGTGGACACGAAGGTGCGGGCATCGT
>JBEDHS010000166.1:0-4455 GCA_041173945.1 Actinomycetota bacterium | reverse complement strand
GACATCGAATTGCATTACATGGGAGAAAGCCCACTCGCTGGAACGCATCGAGGCCGCGACGCGGCGTTCACTGCGCTTGGACAGGCTTCAGCGCGAACCAATCGCAAGTTGATTGATGTTGAAGATGTTCTCGTTGGCGAATCTCTTGGTGCGCTGATTGCAGTTGAAGACCTGGGGGAGCCAGCTCAGCGTGTGCGTAGGGTGCTGCTGTATCGAGTGCAAGATGAAAAACTCCGAGAGTGCTGGCTCTTCGATGAGAATCAACGGTTCATTGATACCATGTGGTCGCAAGGAGAGTGAAGTGCTCGAGATGAAATCACAATGTGAAAAATGCGAAATTGCGTTGCCAAAAGAGGGCGATGCAAACATTTGCAGTTTTGAGTGCACGTTTTGTACCCCGTGCAGCGAATCAATGCAGCGAATCTGCCCGAATTGCAGTGGAGAGCTTGTTCGCCGACCTCCACGAACTCTGTGATGACCAAAATTCAAAGAGTTGCCTAAAACAAAGGCGGTGTCGTCACCGACCTGAAGCGATGGTGAAGTTCCTAGCTCGCAGAAGGACGAAGGCTGAACAGTGGAACACCGAGCGCAATCGCAAACGGAATGTTGAATAATGCGTGAGTGGGGTATCCGAGCACGAGTGACATCCCCGTGTCGAGAAGAAACCACAGCGCAAGCGATTGCACGAGCATCAACCATGCCCATCGTGAGCTTTCACGGAGTGGGCCGCGCACCAACTGCATCATCAGAAGTGACCAGCCGGCCATCACCGCACCAAGAACCATGAATGGCAGTCTCAAATAGTCACGAACCGCATCTGTGTCGATCGATTCATCTGGCCCAAATCCGAACCATGCGAAGAGAGAGACGGCTGTTCTCCCCGCAAACACGAGAAACAGCGAGTAGACAAACACAACAGCGAGCACCACTTGAAGCCACACGATGGCTGTGCGTCTTGAGGTCATCAGTCAAACCCTAGTGCGCTCCATCACCGTGAATTATCACATCGAGGTGGTGCGCGAAGTGTTTCACAAACCAATGGTGGCGTACCTCCCTTTGGTCACAGCACTCAACTACGTGTGTTCGTTGATCCGGATTTGTTGCAGTACGACGAGGTATGGGCAGCAGCAGGAACGTGGAACGACAACTTCGGTGCTGCACCTGCGGACATCGTGCGTGTTAGCGGTGGTGTCGTCACTGACCTCAAGCGCGCCTAGTGGGAACCTTCGTGCCCGAGCCAAAGGGCGACGAGCAGCATGATTCCTGCACCACCGAGGATCGTTGCAGAGTATGCCGTCGGTTCATGGGGCCCGGATGAAGCGAACCATTCGGAGTAGAAAATCGTTGCGAGGCAATCGAGGACAAGTGCCGGTGCGATTCCAGCAATCGCCATGGTTGGTCGCAATCGTGGGGGAGTGGCGAGTAGACGGAATGAGCCGATCATGACGGCGAGAAACAACAGGGTCGCTCCGATCAACCAAGCCCAGAAGACTCCTCGGGACTCGCTTGGGTCGTAGTCGTTCGGAAAGAAATGTTGGAAGACAAGCAGGTAGGCGACCCATCCGCCGATGGCGAGCCCGATGAAAATGGCAAGTTGCTGTGTGTAGTTCGGTCGGGCTTTCACGATTCACTTCCTGTAATTGCTGCGAATCCGTTCTGGAGGGTCGCGAGGTCGAAGTACTCACGCCAGGCAACGATCTTGTTGTCTCGTACCTCGAAGACGCCGACAACCGGTAGCTCCGCCCAGCCTCCCGGAAGTTGGTGGCGGTCGAGCCTCTCCATGAAGACAGTCGAACCGTTGACTGCGGTCGAACGAATGACCCACTCGTTCGTGACCGTCGGAGCAAAGAAAGGTTCGAGAACGGAGCGGATTCCGTCGGGCCCGCGGAGTGTCCCCATCGGCATGTTTGTGTACTCAACGTCGTCCGAAACGAGTTCGAGCGCCGCGTCGTAGTCGAGCCGTTCCATCTTGGACATAAAGTCGCGCACAATCGATTCGGGGTCGGACATATTTCCTCCTAGTTGTAGTGGTCGCTACAAACACATTAAACGTAGTGGCGACTACAGTCAAGGTATGGGCCACAAGTATTCGCGCGACGACATGGTTGCTGCCATTGCGAACGTGACCCTGCGGGATGGCGTCTCGAAGCTGACTTTTCGGAACGTTGCCGAGGAACTGGGAACGAGCGATCGAATGGTCGTCTATTACTTTCCCGCGAAGGAAGACCTGGTCTTGGCGGCGGTGGCCGCGCTGTCATCACGGATGCAGTTACTGCTCGAGGAGGCATTCGGCAATGACCGACGTTCACCCGACGAACTCATAGAGAGTGCGTGGCCGGTCCTCAAGAAGAAGAACGCAGACCGAATTTTCCGGGTTTTTCTCGAGCTGGTCGGCCTGTCTGTTTCGGGTATCGGTCCTTACGACAGGATCACGCACAACATTCTTGATGAATGGGCCGATTGGCTGGCAGAGAGGGTCGATGCACCGAATCAGCCGGAGCGGCGCCGTTTGGCACTAGGAGTCATCGCGAGAGTTGATGGTTTGTTACTCCTTCGACACGCCCTTGGTCCCGATGCAGCTGATGAAGCGGCTCGTGCAATTCGGATGAAGAAGGTTTAGGTGGCACTTGTTTCTAAGGTTGCCAAACCCAATCTTGGCGTGCCTCCCTTTGGTCATGCAACCCAACTGCGCGTGTTCGTTGACCCGGACTTGTTGCAGTACGACGAAGTGTGGGCCGCTGCGGGAACGTGGAACGACAACTTCGGTGCAGCGCCCGCAGACATCGTGCGTGTTGCTGGTGGCGTAGTTACCGACCTGAAGCGCGCCTGATTGCTCAGGCGAGAATCAACAACGCTGCCATCACGCCTTCAATGACGAGGCCGGCGACGTTCTCCTTCGTACGTGATTTATCGATGACGAATGAGATCGCTCGTGCAATAAAGGCTCCAGCCCATGCCGCTCCGAGTACGAGCGCAGCATCGCTGCTGCCGATAAGAGTGACGGCAAGACCTGCACCGATAAAGAGTCCGCCGTAGGTTGCACGCACTTCAGATTGTCCAAGCCGCCCTGGAATCTGAAGTCCGATTGTTCGACTTACTTGCTTTGGCCAGATAAGTCCAAGACATCCGGCGATGATGGAGATGATGGCACCGACATGACCCATTGCATTCATGTACCAAGTCTTACATAAGCCTCGATGCATACCACTGAATCACTTGGAGAGAAAAGGGCTTCCAAAATAACGGTGGCGTCGCCACCGACCTAAACGTGTCTTATTGCTCTCGGGTGGCTGCAGTCTCGACAATGCTGAGAGCAGTAGAGATAGTCAGATCAATCGCAGCTTGACGCCTTTTGCCGCGAGGTTGGCGGATGATGACGTCATGCACTGCGGCATCAATCGTCGCTACAACCATTCGAGCAATCAACATGCGTTGATCTTCGACGGTGTTCATTTTTGCGAGAAGAGCTGATGCAATCTCAACTAACTGTGTTCTTGCCTGCTCTAGTTCGAGGTTGATTTCGTGAGTGCGCGGTGCGGTGTGCATGACGAGAAGATGAAGGTCATCAAGGTCATGTTGTTCGACAAGAAATCTGACAACTGCTCGGAGAATGACATCGAATCCAGAGTCTTCGGGCAACTTGCCAATCATGTCTGCCAGCGATGAGGTAGTCGTTGTGATGTGTCGCTTGGTGAGAGCTACCAAAAGAGCGTCTTTGTTAGGGAAGTATTGGTAGAGCGATCCAATTGAGAGACCGGCTTCATCGGCAATGTCATTGGTAGTGGCCCCTACGTAGCCCTGCTCATGAAAAATGCGAGCAGCTGCGTCGAGGATTCGTTCAACCGTTAGCCGTGACCGCTCCTGGCTTGGTGATTTGCGTGGTGAGGAAGTCATGAGCGGGATGTGTCGATCCAAGAAAATGCGAGTGGACAAAAGTGAGGATAACTCGCATTCTTGAGACATGACAATCGTTGAACTCTCAAGCTCACTCTCGGCCTCAGCCGACGCAGTGTGGAATTCGGTGAAGACCCCCGCTGCTTTTAGGAAGGTGACGCGTGGACTCCTCACTATGCCCGTGATCAATAAGCGTCACGATGAGTGGCATGAAGGTGAAACGGTGATTGGTTGGGTATTTCTATTTGGATTCATTCCGTTTTCACATCACCACTTGCACATCGCAAAAATCGATGAGGAAGCACGAACCTTGAGCAGCCGGGAACAGGGAGGACTACTCAAGCGTTGGGATCACGACATCGTCGTCACGCAAGTGGGTCCAGAGACGTGCTCATACCGCGATCGGATTGACATTGATGCCGGGATGATGACGCCAATCGTTGTCGCGTACGCCCACTGGTTTTATCGAATGCGCCAGCGTCGTTGGCGCGCGTTAGCAAAGGAAATCAACAAATGAAGAAAACAACAACAGAGATTCGGAAGACGATCAATAGGAAACTG
>JBEDHS010000165.1:0-6867 GCA_041173945.1 Actinomycetota bacterium | reverse complement strand
TCAAGGGCTGCGGTGTCGGGCCAATCGGGTTGTTGCATCGCGGGGTACGCGTGCCATGAATCTGGAGTCCAACTACGTGCCATAGTCCTTACAGCCTTGCGTGTCGAGGGGGTAAAACGCAACGCCTATTTCCTGAAACAGGAAATAGGCGTTGAACGAGGGGGGAAACGGAGATGAATCAGACAGCCAAAATGCGCTCTGCATCATCGCGCAGGCCTTCAACTGCGCGACTCACGAGGCGACGAGCAGCTTCTGCTGTCACACCCAAGTCTTCGCCGACTTCGCGGAAACTCTTGCGCTCACCGTCGAGAAGCCCGAAACGAGCCTCTACGGCATAGCGAGCACGGTCATCAAGTGTTCCCAACAACTCATCGAGCAGTTCGGTGTCGACCAATGCCATCACCGCATCTTCAGGTGTTCCTTGGCCGTTGTCCATGAGGTCGCCCAATGTCGCATCGCCGTCATCGCCAACGGTCTTGTCGAGAGAGACAGGAGTGGTCAGGCGGTGCAGTTCAGCATTTCCCGCATCGAGGGTCTCGCCATCGCCAGAGGCTTGACGCAGTGCTGCGCGCAGGCTTGCCGAGCGATCACCAGGGATGCGAATGAGGCTGGCCTTCTGGTCGAGTGCACGTCCAATTGCCTGGCGAATCCAGAATGTGGCATACGTCGAGAACTTGAATCCGCGGCGCCAGTCGAACTTGTCGACGGCGTGTTCGAGTCCCAAGTTGCCTTCTTGAATGAGGTCCAACAAATCCATGCCTTGTGGCAGTGGGTAGCGACGAGCAATCGAGACAACCAAACGGAGGTTCGAACGAATGAAGCGGTCCTTGGCGATGGCCGCATTGCGCAGGTCGCGACGCAACGCTGCACCGCGCTCGCCGGCCTCCAAACGCTGAGCTGCCTCGCGGCCAGCTTCAATTGCTTTGGAGAGTTCGCGCTCGTCTTCGGCGGTCAACAGGGCAACCTTGCCGATGTCGTTCAAATAGAGGCCAATTGAGTCATTCATGATGCAGTGTTCAACCGTGTTTTCGTAGGAGTTGTTCCCAAATACGCGGTGGCAATGGGCACAATATGGGTGCCGACGTCAAGAAAATCTTTTTGTCGGGGGATTAGAGACAATAACACGGGACATCTCCCTTGGCTAGACCCAATTTTGTCCTTTCATCTCCTGTTTATGTAGCCCGCAAACATCGTGAGAGCGCCTGGTTCTACACTTCACGAGTGCCTGCAACCAGAAAACGACGAATTGGCCTTCTCGGTGGCACATTCGACCCGCCCCATCGGGGACATCTGGCCGCGGCGGCCGCGGTGAGGGCGGAACTTGGACTGGATGAAGTGTGGTTCGTGGTGGCCAATGATCCGTGGCAGAAGTCGGGAGAGCGCGCCGTCACCCCTGCACCAGTGCGACTGGAGATGGTGGCAACCGCGATTGCCGGCCACGAGGGGTATCGCATTGACGACCGAGAAGTTCAACGAGGCGGCCCGACCTACACGGTCGACACGTTGGAGGAAATTCGAGGTGAACATGACGATGTCGATCTGTATCTGATCGTTGGCCAAGACACCGCACAAAAGATTTCGTCAACATGGCATCGCTCCGATGACGTGTTCGCACTCTCTACGCTCGTAGTTGTGACGCGACCAGGGACACAATTCAATAAATCGGTGGTACCTGAAGGTTCGGTATTTGTCGAGATGACCCCGGTGGATGTTTCGAGTAGTCGTGTGCGAGAGGCAATTTCTCGCGGTGAATCTCTTGGTGACGCAACACCTGACGCAGTTGTTGCATTCATCCGCGAGCATGGCCTGTATGGGAGTGCGCAGTGACGGCGATTCCTGCACGTCGACGTCGGCGTTTGGTTGCTGCGGTCATCACATCGGTGTTGACCGTTGTGTCGTTACCAGGTGGTTTGGTGTTAGGCGCCAACATGTTGCTGAATGACTCCGGTGGACAAAACGTTGAAACCGAAGCACTGATTCGTATTCCATCAACGCCAGTTCATTTGGTGGCGGTCACCAACAGTCGAAACGAACTTGCATCGTTGGCGTTGTTCGCCATCGATCCAGGTTTGCAGGGTGGAACAATCGTGTCGATACCCGTCGGCGCAGCAGCAGATACGCCACCAGATGTTGCACCCAGAAGAATTGCCGACTCGTATCTGACTGGCGGGCTAGATGCATTGCGAGTGGATGTCGAAGACCTTTTGAATATCACGATTGATTCAGCACGTGTACACACCGCCCCCGAGTTAGCAGTTGAACTCGCTGCCGTGGGAGAACAAAGCCTGTCATTGCCGCAGCCCATCGTCGACAACGATGCTCTTGGTGCCGAAGTTGTGGTCCTCGATGTTGCAGAGACCACAGTTGGTCCCGACAAAATTGCAGCCGGATTAGCCGCGTCACGCACCGGTTTTGATGAGCTGTCACGATTTAGTTCGGTGAAGGCCCTGTGGACTTCAGTCAGTCGTGCGGGCACCGAATCAAAACCGTCAACAAATAGTGAACCAACGACATCAACAACCATTGTTGATCTTGATGGAAAAGAATCTGAATCGGCGACAACAGCGGAGTATGTCGCAATGTTGTTGAAGGGGCGCATTGATGTCTGGCAATTTGAGGCAACTCGCCTCACCGACGCAGAGCGAAACCCCAATGCTGTCGATCTTTATGGACTAGATGGCGGCGAAGTGTTGATGGTAATGGCCAGTGTTGCCCCATCGGCCTTGCGCCTTGTGAGCAACAATTTGGCAGTGATGATTGATACGCCGTTCAACAACAGCACATTTGCCCGAGAAGTGGTGACACGTTTGGCGTATGCGGGCGCAAATGTTGTTCTGGTTCGTCACACCTCTGAGCCGCCTGCGGAACGGACCGTTGCGTTCGTGAATGATTCAATCGTTCGCGCAGAGGTAGAGAACTACACCGGGTTGATTGGGCCGATCGAATTTGTCGAGACGTTGGAACGTATTGATGGCGTGAACGTTCGCATTGTTTTAGGGAACGACTTCGCTGCGTTTCTTGGGAATGGTGGCGTGACCCCGACTACGGTGGTTGAGTGAGTTCTTCTGTGTCAACCGATTCGCGCGATCTTGCCGTGCGAGCCGCTCGAATTATTGAAGACAAGAAGGGCACCGACATTTTGGTGTTGCCCGTTGGTGACATTGTCGGAATCACTGAATATTTCGTTGTGGCAACCGCGTCGAACGTGCGACAGGTGGGAGCAATTGTCGATGCGGTGTTGGCAGAGGTTCGCGAGGCCACAGGGCGTGGGCCATTGCGCTCTGAGGGAGTGCGCGAAAAACAATGGGTCCTGGTCGACTACGGGGACGTAATTGTGCATGTCTTTGTCGAAGAGGCACGCCAGTTCTATGAGATCGAGCGTCTGTACAAAGACCTGACACCAATTCCGTGGTCCGAAGATCAGTGAGTCCGAAGTTTCGCTTGGTACAGTAAGGGCTCCGTATTCGGGGCTGTAGCTCAGTTGGCAGAGCGCTTGCATGGCATGCAAGAGGTCAGGGGTTCAATTCCCCTCAGCTCCACCATTTAATTCAGGGCGAAGACTTACTTCGTGCTGAGGCGTCGGCGTCCGAAGATGATTGCGCCAGCGTTCATGGTGACATCTTTTTTGCGTGGAATCAAGAGTCTTTGGAGAGAGATTTCGATGCGTGTTTGCGACGAAACATCATGTGTGGTGTGACATGGTCGACAGGGTTGGGCGCATAGAACACGCCGTACGGCACTGCTCGGATAGCCTCACATAATCCATATGGTGAGCGAAAATTCCGTAGCAATTGTGATGAGGACCTATGAGCGTCCCATCATGTTGGCTCGAGCACTCGCCAGCGTGTGTCAACAGACATACAAAAACTGGACACTGACAGTGGTGAATAACGGAGGAGACCCGTCGCGTGTCGATGATGTTGTGAACATCGCACGTCTGGGGTGGCCACAGGCTGTCATTGACGTGGTGCATCTTCGTGATCGAGTGGGTATGGAAGAAGCATCGAATGTTGCACTGTCGCAATCGCACACTGATTTTTTTGCGATTCATGATGACGATGATTCATGGAAGCCCACATTTCTCGAAAAGACAGTGCGTGCGATGCAGGAACAACCCGATGCGGTCGCCGTAGTGTGTGGCGTTACTCGTATCCACGAGTTAGCACGTGGCAAGACGTTGCGACCTCAACGCGCAGAAGCGTTTTATTTAGATTCACATCATCTGACGTTCGATGGCATGATTGGCAACAACACATTTCCGCCAATTGCTGCGCTTTTCCGCCGATCTTTGCTGGACAACATCGGGATGTTTGATGCGTCGTTGCCCGTCTTGGGAGATTGGGAATTTAATCTTCGCGCACTCACCCAAGGACAATTCTTTTACCTGCCCGAACGTTTAGCGAATTATCACACGCGCACTCCCGATAGTGATGTGGTGGCGGAAAATTCGATCACTGTGGGACAGGATCGCCATCGTGTTGTGAAAGAACGGTTAATTGAACGCTGGCATAGCGAGCGCACCCCGGACGGGAGAAACAAAGGCGAAGTGGCGCGTACCGCTTACGAGATGTTCGAAAAATACGAATCAGAACGTGTAGCGCGACGTCTCCAACCTGCTGAATCATTTGTGATGAGGCAAAAGCGTCGCATTGTGTACGCAGCACAGCATCCACGAGTGGGGATGCGAGCGGTGGTTCGGCGCGTACGGCAGCAGGTCAGGAAATAGCGATGTTGTATTCCGCTACAGAGTTATTGAACAAACACCCGCACATCGAACTGGTGACGTTCGATTTTTTCGACACATTGATCACCAGAACTGTTAGCCAACCGACACATGTGTTTGCAGAAGTGGAGCACCAATTGGTCTCATCTTTTGGTGAACGATGGAAAGGATTTTCCTATAAACGCGTTCGTGCAGAGCAAAGGGCACGTGCTGTTGCAGCCCAAGATGACTCTTATCGAGACGTCACATTCGACGAAATTTTAAATGTGCTGTCAACGGACATGGATCTCTCTGTCGCAGAAATTGAACTTGCTGCTCAACACGAGATGGCGACCGAAATCGCACTCGTCAAGGCAGTTCCGTTTGGACGCGATGTGCTCGATGAAGTGCAAAGGCGTGGAATGGCGGTAATGATTGTGAGCGATAACTACATGCCCGCACGTCATCTTGTGAACATGGCCCATGCTGCTGGATTAACGAATATTGAAGTCAGCCATGTCATGGTCAGTTGTGAACACGGTGGAATGAAACACAACGGTCGTCTGTGGCGTGAAGTTCTGGAATATTCAGGTGTTCCCGCGAAAAAGATTTTGCATATCGGAGACGACCGAAACGCCGATGTTGAGCAACCGTCGCGTTTGGGCATTGCCACATATCGCGATCCACGTATGAGGGCCTCTCATCGATTCCCGGAGAACACACATCCTTCGGTCTTGCCACTATCAAGGCTCGAAGCATGGCTGCGTGACGATATGTATGCCAGCGAATGGGAGACAAGTCGTGCATTAGGTGCTGGCCCTATTGCGCTTCTTGTGGCCAGTCAGATTGCCGATGTCTGTGATGTCATCGGTGAACGCGACGTGCGAGGAGTGTATTTTGCGGCCCGTGATGGCTGGCTAGCTCATCAAGTGTGGGACAACACTCTTTCGGCGTCAATTTCGATTCCTGCTCATTACTTGGCGTTTTCACGATCTATTTTTGGACGAGCGAGTATCGCTGAGGTAAACGACCATGTGCTTGACCGTTTTGTAGGACAAAATGAACAATTGACGCCCAGACAATTAGGTAATCGATTCGGTTGTGAATTAGATGCGCCAGATGGTGTCGATGTTGTGTTGCAGGCCGATCAATTACGTGAATTGCTTGTCGTCAACGAAAGAGTTGTAGTCGAGGCATCTCGTGCACTAAGAGGCCGGGTCATTGGGTATCTCCGCTCAATTGGAATCACATCGCCTGGCCACCATGTGGTTGTCGATTTGGGCTGGACGGGGGCAACCTTGGCTGATCTCTCTGACATCGTTCGAGAGGCAAGTAATGGCGAGGCCACGGTTGAAGGCCGTTTTCTCGGTTTGTATTGGGACGCTACACCGCACCGTACACGTTTGGCTATGCGCGGATATGCGGTAGATGATTTAGATGCAACGGAAAATAATCTGAGGCTGCTCGGAGTTATTCGATTTTTTGAAACGTTAATGACTGCGCCCCATGGTTCCGTCACCGATTTTGCCGATGCTGATGGTAATTTCACGCCATTGTTTGCACGTAGCGATATTGAAACAGCTCAATACAGTGCGGTCATCGGCATGGTCGGAGAGGCTGCTATCGAATCTGCATCGGCAATTGTGCGTGGAGATCATCCAGCAAGCGTGACCCTTGATGAACTAACTAGGGAAGTGGCTTGGGCAACCATGATGCAAGTCGGCCAGACGCCACGAAAGGACGAGGTTGCGTTTATGTCGCGACTTCGTCATGTTGCCAGTGTGGACCATCAAGACGATGGAATACCGCTGATTGCACGAGCGCCACGTTCTTCTTCGACTCTTCCATACAGTCGAACACAAGTCTTATTTAGAGACCTCATGAATCAGTACTGGCCGCAAGGCACGATTCGTGCATGGGAACGCGAGAAAAAAACCTCAGTTTTGGCTGACAACATCATGCGTTATTGGCCAATTATGAAACACAGATGGATTGAAGTGGACGAATGATTCTTGACTTTCAAATCAACCAAGGCTCGGGTTCCTGGGCACAGATTCGCGAGGCTGTTCGCGCCGTCGAGGAAACTGGGTTTGACACTGTGTGGAACTTGGATCACTTCTCCGGCGAGATGTTTGGCGCTGATTCAATGTTCGAGTGTTTCACCA
>JBEDHS010000164.1:0-3207 GCA_041173945.1 Actinomycetota bacterium | reverse complement strand
CAGACGATGCGGTGTTATCTGAAGAGGGACGCGACTCGCGCGACAGATTGTCGTGTGACCGAGTCTGGATCGTCGATCCGCTTGATGGAACCAATGAATATGGTGAGGGCAGAGCGGACTGGGCTGTGCACATTGCGTTATGGGAAAACGATGCGCTGACTGCAGGCGCTGTGTCATTGCCGAGCATTCAGGCTGTGTTTTCTACCGATCCGCCAAGTGTTGTGCCTGACAAAGACCCCCAACAAAAACCTCGTCTTGTCACCTCGCGCAACCGTGCCCCATACGCCGCGGTTCTTGTTGCAGAAGGTCTGAATTGCGATGCATTTCGTCTCGGAAGCGCTGGAGCAAAAACGATGTCAATCCTGATGGGCGAAGCCGATATCTACGTCCACGACGGCGGAATGCATCAATGGGATTCAGCTGCACCAGCAGCCGTCGCCCTTGCGGCCGGCCTTCACGCCAGCCGTATCGATGGATCACCGTTGATCTACAACGCAGCCGATACGTGGCTCCCCGATTTTTTCGTCTGTCGACCCGAATACACCACAGACATTTTGCACGCATTGTGGGGACGCGACCCCAGGGTCTAAGCCGGCTATAACACGATGTTGCGAAACGTCAGGTTGATGCGTGCTTCGGTCACCCGAGTTTGACGCGGAACCTCATGGACCCAGCACTGTTGAGTGAGACCGCTCATCACCAACAATGAACCGTGAGGCAGTTCGCACTCGACGATGGTCTTGTTCTGACGATGTTTGAATCGAAAACGTCGTGTGGCTCCAAGGCTCAACGACGTAATGATCGGTTCCCTGCCGAGTTCTGATTCATCGTCGGCATGCCAACCCATTTTGTCGTGGCCATTGCGATACAAGTTCAACAACACCGAGTTAAACGATGCACCACTGCGAGTTGCACATACCTCGCGAAGAATCTGCAAGGTGTCAGTCCATGCAAGTGGAGACAATCGAATTCCTGAATAGGTGTACGTTGCCCCTTCATCACCGAACCATGCAGTCATTCGAGGCTCGCGGTGCTCTTTTCCAAACATCTTGATGGTCCTCGACTGCCAGGGAATGTCGTTGACCAAAGACATGAACACATCGCGTCCTCCAATAACGCGACGAAGTTGTTCTTGAACCGCTACATCGCTTAAGACGTCGTCATACATGCGTGCACTTCCATCACCAGGAAGAAGTTCTTCACCGTCTCGTACGAACAACGACATCAGATACTCACAGTTCGACTTCTGTCACCAGGTGGGGTCGTGCTCGCCGAGTGCGGGGACCGGGCCATACCTCGGCGAATACCCACTGAAGTCAACGGGCGAATTCACTGCTCGGTACGGCTCTTCTCCTTGTCTCGGTGTCATCTCGACAAAAGCACCCGATGCGATGACCTGCGGGTCTTCAATTGCTTCGGGAATTGAATTGAGAGGTGCCCACCACACATCGTGAGCGTCGAAACGAGTCGTCCAGTACTCATATGTTTGCGTGGCAAAGTGAGCATCAAGAACTGCAGTGAACTCTGCGGCATTTACTGATCGTGCCCGCGCATTCTTGAAGTTCTCCACGTCTGCCAAATCTTCTCGACCGATTGCAGCAAGTAGCCCAGGGAAATGTCGATCTGCTTCAAGACCCAACAACCAAAAAGCTCGACCGTCAGAGGCGCGATAACAATTCATCATCGGTGCCGGATTTTCCCGGCTGGGCTTCGTACTTTGACGTTTTCCGTATCGCAAGAACACGCCCACATCCCAGCCAAGTGTGTAGATGCCGGTGCGCAACAAACTGGTTGAGACGATTCTTCCTTTTCCGGTTCGTTCTCGATCGAAAAGAGCAGCCATCACACCCGATGCCAGAGACAAGGCGGTTGTGTGATCACCTTGGCCGCTGCGAATCGCTGGTGGATATTCATCGGGTGCAACCATGGTGTGCGCTAATCCCGATCGTGCCCAAAATGCGCCGATGTCGTAGCCCGCACGATCGACATCGGGTCCGTCAAGTCCATATCCCGTAATTATTCCGTAGACCAATCTGGGAAATTTTTGAGTCAAAGTCTGCGCATCGAGACCAAGTCGTTCTAATCCGGCAGGTCGAACATTGGTGACAAACACATCGGCTTCTGAAAGCAACGACATCATCGACGCCATTCCTTCATCGGTACGCAAGTCGCACACCACCGAACGCTTCCCTCGATTGTCAATCTCAAAAGGCGGCACGCCAGTTTGATCTGCGACGCCAAGTGCACCAAACACTGCGCGCTGTGGGTCGCCCGTGGGGGGTTCAACTTTGACAACGTGTGCACCCCAGTCGGCCATGATCCCCGCTACCGCGGGCCCGGCCACCCACACACCGAGTTCAACGACTTTCACGCCATGCAGTGGTCCTTGCGACATCTGTCCTCCCCAGTGCTCTATTCCCCACTCCATTGTGTCCTATGTCGCCCACCTTTCAGATAAGCCAACGGCAGACTGTCGTCGTGAGTTCTTCTAACAGCGATCTGACATGGGGCAATTTCTCCCCTGTTGGCCCATGGGTCTTGAATCGCGATGAAATTTCTTGGTCCAGTGTTGCAGTCACATTGCGTGATGCTGCCCGCCGTGAAGTTCCCACCTTGATTCGTACGCGCCGCTTTCCGCCATTGGGTCGACTGATTGTTGTCGTGTTTCATCTCGGGAAGGCCCTTCTTCCCTGGTTAGTCAAAAAGAAACTCAAGAAGTTCGACACGCCGGAGGACTCGCGTCGATATCTCTCGTTGCGTCTGCGCGTTGCAATTGAAACCTTGGGTGCGACCTACATCAAGTTGGCCCAAATCATCTCTAGTGGCGAGGGTCTTTTTCCCACAGAACTTGTTGATGAATTCAAGAAATGTCGCGACCAGGTTCCACCAGAACCTTGGGACAGTGTTTGCACCACCATCGAACAAGATCTTGGTGCGCGTATTGATGACGTGTTTTCGAGCATCGAAAAAACATCTCTCGCGGCTGCCTCAATTGCCCAAGTACACCGCGCTCAATTGATTTCTGGTGAAGAAGTTGTCGTCAAAGTGCAACGTGCTCGGGTTAGTCGACTTGTTCGACAAGATCTCCAGGTCATGGCATGGCTTGCGCCTTTCATGATTGGTCGCATCAAAGTAGCGGCCTTGGCAAACCCACCCGCGCTTGTGGAGTTGTTCGCCGAGACCATTGTTGAAGAGTTGGACTTCCGC
>JBEDHS010000163.1:0-29564 GCA_041173945.1 Actinomycetota bacterium | reverse complement strand
CATATAAATTGTCCCCCGATCGCTTCTTGTTGCGCGGCGTCATCGTCGATGAGAAACCTCCCGGCCTCTACGTTTCCTCCGATCCAGATGTGTTATGGGTGCACCACATGATTGTCGACTTGGAAGTCACCTTCCCCATGTTCGTCATTGAAAAAGTAACGGTGGAATTCAAGGAACGTCCCCACACTCATTGCACCGACATCGAGCCCGACTATCAAAAATTGGTGGGGCTTTCGATCGCTCGAGGGTTTAACAACAAAGTGAAAGAACTCTTTGGTGGCCCGAGGGGCTGCACACACATTGGGGCACTGCTTGCCGCCATGGCACCAGTGGCCATTCAAAGTGGATGGTCCATGCGTGCTGGTGCCGCGATGGGCACTCAAGAACTTCCCACATCGGTATCAGCCGAAGAACAACGCAAGCGGGCCTATGCCATGAACCTGAACACGTGCCACATGTGGGATGAAAACGGCACCATGGTCAATGAAATCGAACAAGGCATCCCCATGGAAGTGCCGCTCTGGATTTCAAAGCGATTCAAAAAACTCGGTCTCGATGAGAACGAGTGGTCCAAGTTCCGCGGATAAACCCATGCATTAGTGCGTGAGTGAGGCTTGCTACACCGCCAACGCCGTCAGAAGATAAAACCCGGATACTGCCAGCAACACGAACGCTGCACCAGAATCACGGAGCGAATCTTTGACGCGCGTGTGCGCGATGACCGCACCGGCAAAGTAAACAACCAGCCCTCCTGCTGCCGCAATCGCAACGCCGTTTACCGCAAAACCGATCGCAGCTGCGAGCGCAAGAACAACCTTTATCGCCCCCAGTACAGGAAGAAATTGTGCAGGAATCCCAAGTCGAGTCATCGTGTCGACCAGTGATGGGACTTTGGCGACATCGCCGAGCGCCGAGACCACGCAGACAAGAATCAGAAATCCCGCTGCCACATTGACCACTAGTTGCATGCTGTCTCCTTGTGCGACTGACAGTCGAGGACCGATCTTTCGTGATCTAGCAACCATTTTTTTGTATCAAGCCCACCAGCAAAACCAGTGAGTGATCCATTCGATCCGATGATGCGATGACACGGCAGAACAATCGGCACGGGATTCATTTTGTTCGCGCTCCCCACAGCGCGCACAGCTTTGGGTCGACCCAGCGATGCTGCTTGTTGTGCGTATGTTGCGGTACATCCATAATCCACGGCGGCCAAGGACAGCCATGCTTGTCGTTGAAAGTCGGTACCCACAAGATCGAGTGCGACATCAAACGAAAGCCGAACTCCATCGAAATATTCGGTCAACTGAGTGAGGGCTTTTTCCAAAATGTGATGACGAGAATCGTGTTCAACATCGGATAAAAAATTTTTCTGGTCGTCTGTCAATGTGGCAAAGAAAATCCGACGAATTCCCACCTCTGAGGCAACGACCGTCAATTGCCCTATGGGGCTGTGAACACAGGCCTTTTTCATCAGTGAACTCTCGGAAACATATGTCATCACTTACTCATGGTACGTCCAATACCACCGTGGACGGCGTTCTAGTTGTACCGTACAAATATCGAAACTTCTTCATTCTCCCTCTCCCCTCGCGACGTCCGCATGGTCTATGCCGCGATGATGGCCGCGACTGCACTGTCGGCATTGAACGCATCAACGGTCAGCACCGCGTTAACAACGATTGTTGGCGACTTGGGCGGTATTCGCGCCTACACATGGGTGGCCACGTCATACATGTTGACCTCAACAGTTGTCACTCCACTATTTGGAAAGTTCAGCGATTTGTATGGCCGCAAGCCACTCATTCAATTATCGATTGTCGTGTTTTTTCTTGGTTCAGTGATGTGTGCACTTGCCCCCAGCATGACAATGCTGGTGATTGCGCGTGCAGTGCAGGGAGTTGGAAGCGGCGGCATTCAGGCGATGTCGTTTGTTGTCATCGCCGACATCGTGTCTCCACGTGATCGCGGCCGTTATGTCGGTGCGTTCACCAGTATTTGGGCCATCACAAGCGTCGCTGGTCCACTTGTTGGTGGTGTCATTGTTGCGTCGTTGTCATGGCGCTGGATCTTTTTGGTCAATCTTCCTGTTGGCCTTGTCGCACTCTTCATGATTCAGAAATATCTGCACCTTCCCACCATTCGACGCGACACAAAAATCGACACGATTGGTGCAACCCTGTTAACAGCTGGAGTTGCGTCGATGATTCTGACCATCTCGTGGATCTCTGAAGAATACGGATGGACATCACCCGTCACTGTGGTGATGATTGGTGTCACTGTGTCATTGCTGAGCGGATTCCTAGCTTGGGAACCTCATGCGGTGAATCCGATGTTGCCGCTTCATCTGTTCAAGAACCACACCATCCAACGTGTTGTTCCGATGGTTACGTTGGTGGCCGCCACCATGTCATTGGTCGGATCGTTCATGCCATTGTTCTTGCAGTCAGTCACCGGAGTCTCGCCCACAAACTCTGGCCTCTTGCTCACTCCGATGATGGGTGGCTTGACTCTGTCGAGTTTTTATGTGGGTCGATGGACCACACAATCGGGTCGTTATCGCATCTGGCCAATTGTGGGAACGATGTTTCTCATCGCTGGCCTCGCACTGTTGACCCTTATTGAAGATTCCGGTCAAGGAATCGTGTTCGCGATGATTGGCATGTCTTTCATTGGAATCTGTACAGGCGCATCCATGCCCGTTTCCACCACTGCAATTCAAAACAGTGTGGACGTGACGGACATGGGAGTTGCAACATCGCTATCGGTTCTATGTCGATCATTGGGAAGCACAATTTCTTTGGCCGCATTTGGCTCGTTGCTCAATGCCCAAACACTTGGAAAAGTGAAAACCGAGTATCTTCAAAAGCCCCGGCTCATCAATGAACTTCCCGAGCCAGCACGTACCCAGACAATCACCGTTGTCTCAGACGCCATCGTGCTCATCTACCAAGTAGCAATCCCACTGGGTATTGTCGCCTTGCTGTTCGCATACGCAGTAAAAGAAATTCCACTACGCACTCATGCTGCGTGGGAAGACCCATCGCTCAAGGCCGCAGAAGTCAGCCCAGGCGACGGCAATCCAGCCGATTAGAAGACGTTGAGTCTCTGACGAATTTCGAAGTAACGAAACTTCGAATGAAGTAATTACTTCGACGGAGATGGCTCTTTTGGCAGACCGAGCACTCGCTCGCCCACGATGTTGCGCTGAATCTGGCTTGTTCCGCCCCAGATTGTCTCTGAACGCGAGAAGAAGAAAGCCGACATCATCGAGCTGACGGGGTAACCCTCACGACGCTTTTCGCGAGCTGTTCCTGGCCAGTTGCCATCACCCATCGCGTAGTCGACGAGCATTGCATTCGCGCCAGAAATATCGAGCGCCAATTCCATCGCTTCTTTGTGCATCTCGGACCAGAACATCTTGTTGGTCGCACCAAGTGCGGCCATGCTCAAGTCCTTCTTGCCCATCAACGTGGTCGACAACGAACGAAGACCATTGATCTTCAGAATCTGAATCTTGGTGTAATACACCATGAGACGCTGACGAATCTTCGGATCGTTGATCGCGCCATTTTCTGTTGCACCACGAACCATTGCTTTGTACTCAGATTCGAATCGGCGATACCCGGTGGTCGCACTCATGCCGCGCTCGAAAGCAAGTGTCGAGTTGGTGACAACCCAACCGTTGTTGACACCGCCGACAACATTGTCCTTCGGGCAGCGTGCGTTGTTGAAGAACACTTCACAGAATTCCGCGGTGCCATCGGGCTGCACAATTCCGCGCACTTCCACGCCAGGCTGACGCATTGGCACCAACAAGTACGAGATGCCTTTGTGCTTGGGTGCTTCTGGATCTGTGCGCACCAACAAGAAGCAATAGTCGGCGTGGTGACCTTGTGTTGTCCACACCTTCTGTCCGTTAATGACCCACTCGTCGCCATCCAATACAGCCGAGGTCTTCAAACTTGCCAAGTCCGAACCAGAGTTCGGCTCAGAGAATCCTTGGCACCAACGCATCGAACCATTCAAAATCTGCGGCAAGAACTCTTTCTTTTGTTCTTCAGTTCCCCACTGCAACAACGTTGGTCCCACCAACGTGTCACCGAAGAAGTCTGCACGCATCGGTGCTTTTGCATTCGCGAATTCTTCCGACAACACAACGCCTTGCATTGTTGTCAGACCCTTGCCGCCGTATTCCTTTGGCCACGTTGCACAAATCCAGCCACCTTCAAACAACTTGGTTGGCCATTCATCGTTGAACTTCTTGCGCTCTTCAGGCGTCATGTCGAAGCCTTCGTCAAACCAACCTTTCGGCAAGTTGTCTTTCAGCCAAGCGCGAATCTCCGCGCGGAACTGTTCGTCTTCGGGGGCATAGGTAAGTTCCATGGTTTCTGATTCTGGCGGAATATTTGCCAAATCCTCGCATTGAACCGATGTGTCCGTTCACACACTGTTCACAAGCGCCTGACACCCTCGAAAAATTGTCTCTCTACGGTGTGAAGGCATGGAATTTTCCCAAAGCGACACATCATTGTCAGGAACAGACACCAAGGTGTTGCGCGTGCTGTTCGATGCCAGCGGCAAAGTTCTGAGCCGTGACACCGTGATGCGCAAAGCCGGTCTCGATGCGGCATCAGCCCGGCGCGTGGACTCATCGATTGTGGTCCTGCGGCGCGCGCTCGGCCCCGATGCGATCCGGACAGTCAGGCGACGGGGCTGGATGTTGACCGAGATTGGCGCGGAACACGCCCGCCGATTTCTTCAGGAGTGAACCAGACGCCTATAAATAGGTAAGTGATATCTGCCCTGATTGCTACGGGAGGATCCCTGGACTTCGGGGCCATCTTTCTTGACCTCGCCCTGATCCTCATTATCGCTAAGGCCGCAGCCGAGTTGTCCGAGCGCGTCCGTGTCCCCGCAGTCATCGGCGAAATTGTCGCCGGCATCGTTATCGGGCCGTCACTTTTGGGGCTCGTTGAACCAAGCGATGCAATCCGCGTGCTCGCCGAAGTCGGCGTCATCATCTTGCTTGCCGAGGTGGGCCTCGAGATGGACCTCGATGAATTACGCAAGGTAGGTCGAGCATCGGTCATCGTGGCTCTCATCGGAGTGGCTGTTCCCATGTCGTCGGGGTTTTTCGCGGGAACACTTCTCGGCGAATCGGTGAATGCATCGTTGTTTCTCGGTGCTGCGCTAGCTGCAACCAGTGTCGGGATTACCGCACGTGTTTTCGGCGACTTGAAAGCACTGTCCTCAACTGAAGCGCGCATTGTGTTGGGAGCCGCCGTCGCTGACGACGTATTGGGACTTGTGATTTTGACCATCGTGACCCGCATCGTTGAACAGGGATCAGTTGATGTCGGCGGACTTGTCTCCACAATTGGACTTGCCACAGGTTTCTTGGTGGTTGCTGGTGCTGTCGGAATTCTTGTTGTTCCTCGACTTCTGGCTGCCATTGGTGCCACCGCTCTCTCGCCCGTCACGGTGGGCGTCATCGCAGCGGGTATTACGTTCGGTTTTTCTGCGGCAGCCAGCGCAGCAGACTTAGCACCGATTATCGGCGCATTCGTTGCCGGCGCGGCACTTGGCCGCAGCACCTACCACGACAAAATCGCTCGCGATTTTCAATCACTTGGCGCAGTGTTCATCCCCGTGTTCTTCATGTTGATTGGAATGGACACCGACGTCACCAAATTCTTCGATCTCCGCGTTTTGGTCATCGCCTCTGTTCTGTCGGCCATCGCCGTGTTCGGAAAAATGGCTTCTGCGATTGGTGCCCGAGGAACCAAAGCGGACAAGATCTTGATTGGCATCGGAATGGTTCCCCGCGGCGAAGTGGGCTTGATCTTTGCTTCCATTGGCGTATCGGTCGGTGTCTTCAACGACGAGTTATATGCGGTGGTGTTGCTAGTTGTTCTCGTCACCACCGTGATTGCGCCGCCACTGTTGCGTGTGCGCATCGAAAAAATCGCTCACACGATGACAACGTCGGATGAAAGCATTGACGTCGTCGAACCTGTGGGTGGCTGGATTGTCGTGGTGAAAGACGAAGTTCGCCTCCAAGGGAACCCCCCGAGTGAATTGACATTGCGAATCGCACTCGAAGGAGCTTTACGTTCTGCCAATGCCCAGCCTTCGAACGAACTGAACGAATGGCTCCATGCACATCGAAATGACCAGGTGACATGGGATGGCGAGACAACGGAATTGTTGATCGACGTGTTGTTGCGCGGCACTCCTCGTTCATGGAGACTGCTCGATGCAACAGGAATCATCGATCGTGCACTCCCTGAAGTCGCCGCCGTTATCGCCGAACGTCGAGGAAAAACCATCGAACTTGATCCTCTTCGACATCTCGAGATGCCAACCGTGGAAAAAATCCGCACGCGCATCTCGGCCACAACGATTGAAGACTCTGCTCTACTGTTGGCGGCCCTTGTCACCGACTTCTCCGAACCTCATTCGGTCATTTCTCTTGTCGATCGCCTCCACCTCCCAGATTTTGTGCCCGTTCATGTGCGATCCTTGGTGTACGCCTCGCGACTGCTTCACGCAGCATCGGCAACTGAACCATTTGTTGATGACCCGCGCACAACTGCCCAATTGGCGGGATACCTCGGCTCTCCCGAACTGGTTGAAAAATGTCGCCTTCTCACCGAGGCACGAGGTGATTTCAATGAGCACCAATACGCAGAAATGATCACGGTGATTACCGGCGTCCAACAACTCCTCGCCCATCCCGAACTAATCGAAGGGATGCATCAAACACTGGAATCGGTGCGTCGCAGCGAGGCCCTGGAATTGGCAGGAACATTGGCGGCTAAAGAACGCATTGAAAACACCAGCGCTCAGCAACTTCTTTCTTACGAGCCGGCAACATTGGCACGCCATGCATCACTCATTGAACCAGTCGTCCCGCAAGGAAAAGTACGCGTGGAAATAAACCCCACGTCGTCAGAGGACATGTGGATTATTGACATCGCCACACGAGACCAACGCGGGCTCCTTGCGCGACTGTGTGCCGCTTTAAACGACGAAGGTGTGGAAATTACATCGGCTGCAATCGCCACATGGGCCGACGGTGCAGTCCTTGACACCTTCACCGTGCGATGCCCGTTACCTCCAGATCCGGCGCGAATCACCCAAGCGGCAGAAAAAAGATTGAGCACGCGTTTCTCGCGGTCATCATTGTCAACTGCCACAGAGGCAATGCACGTGAAATTAACACTTGATAACTCGTCGAATCCATGGCACAGCGTCGTCGTAGCGACTGGCGTCGATCAACCAGGGGTCTTACAGGCAATTGCCAATTCATTTGCACAAGCACGAATCGACGTTCATCACGCCCGAATTAACACCGATGGATCGGCAATCACCGACCGTTTCGAAGTGTCAACGCGCAAGGGGCGAAAGATCACTCAGCAGATGCTGCAAAAAGTGAGCAATTCGCTGAATCAGCGCGGTTAACACAGCGTTCACATAACCACCAATTCGCCACAGAATAGAAACATTCAGGCGACAGGTGCGAAATCTCTTCTCCTTATTGTGTTGCCAGTTGCAATAGCAACTCTCGAAACGTCACCCCCGGGCGACACAACACAAGGAGACTAAATCCAGTGAAGTTGATCACAGCGATCATCAAGCCTTTCAAGGCCGATGATGTGAAAGACGCACTGAAGTCGGCTGGCATACAAGGAATGACCGTGTCGGAAGTGAAAGGTTTTGGTCGCCAAGGCGGCCACACCGAGACTTACCGCGGCAGCGAGTACGCCATCGATTTCGTGCCAAAAATGAAAGTGGAAATCGTCGTTGACGATTCCGCTGTGGACCAAGTTGTTGAAGTCATCAGCAAATCTGCAGCTACAGGGAAAATCGGTGACGGAAAAATCTGGGTCACCGATGTCTCACGTTTAATCCGTATTCGTACCGGTGAGGAGGGCTCCGATGCTGTCTGAAGCAACAATCGAATCAGTCCAAGCAATTTTGGACAACGTGTGGATCCTCATCGCAGCGGTCCTCGTTATTTTCATGCAGGCAGGCTTCGCACTTGTTGAAGCTGGTCTGACACGTGGCAAAAACGTTGCCAACATCTTCATGAAGAACCTGATGGACTTCTGTGCGGGAACATTGTTGTTCTTCGCAGTGGGATACGCAATTGCCTTTGGTGGCGACATGACCGGCCTTGGTGCATACCTCGGCGGCGATGGTTGGTTCCTCGCAGGCGATGGAATCTTCACATATGGAACGTTGGACAAGTTCGTCTTTTTCACATTCCAAGCAGCCTTTGCCGCAACAGCAGCAACCATCGTGTCCGGAGCAATGGCCGAGCGC
Organism: Actinomycetota bacterium; assembly: GCA_041173945.1. GTDB lineage: Bacteria > Actinomycetota > Acidimicrobiia > Acidimicrobiales > Ilumatobacteraceae > UBA2093. The sequence continues at coordinate 21,233 of JBEDHS010000163.1, read as the reverse complement.
ACCAAGTTCAAGAGCTACTTGTTCTTCTCCGCGGTCATCTCTGCAGTCATCTACCCGATTGTGGTGCGTTGGCAATGGGGCGGTGGCTGGTTGTTCCAACTCGACACACCATTCCACGACTTCGCAGGATCAACGATCGTGCACATGACTGGTGGTATCGCAGCCGCCGTTGGTGCAGCGTTCCTTGGACCACGCATTGGTCGTTACGGTGCAGATGGAAAGCCTCGCGCAATTCCTGGCCACTCAGTTCCCTTTGCAATCTTGGGTTCATTCATCCTGTTGGTCGGCTGGTACGGCTTTAACGCAGGTTCATGGCTCGGAGCTGGCTTGGAAATCGGCGCGATTGCAACGAACACCTCGCTTGCTGCAGCCGGTGGCGCACTTGCTGCAACGATCACCACTTGGGTTCGCTCTGGTAAACCAGACGTCGCAATGGCTGGTAACGGATTGCTCGCGGGTCTCGTCGGTGTCACTGCAGGTGCATGGGTCGTCAATGGCCTCGGTGCCATCATCATCGGACTTGTCGCTGGTGCACTGGTCGTGTACTCGGTGTCATTCTTCGACAAAGTCAAGATTGACGACCCTGTTGGTGCGGTCAGCGTTCACGGCGTGTGCGGTGCATTCGGAACACTCGCGGTGGGACTGTTCTCATCGATCGAGTCTGAAGGCGTCGTCAAGAAGGGACTCTTCTACGGTGGCGGAACTGATCAGTTGATCAGCCAGATCATCGGCGTCGTTGCAGTTGCCGCATTCGTGCTGGTCGCAGCATCGATTCTGTTCGGTGTGCTCAAAGCAACCGTTGGGCTCCGTGTCGATCAGCAAGAAGAAATTGAAGGTCTCGACGTTCACGAGCACGGCTTTGCCGGCTACAGCAACGCTGACTAAGTAATTCTTCATCCATACAACTCACCACACGGCCCGTTTCTTGCCAATGCCGCCAAGAAACGGGCCGTGTGTGCTGTCTGGGTTTGGATTACCACACTGGATATACCTCACGACCGACTCGGACATGACCGAGATGGTTCCTAGCCCCTAGTCTCAAGACATGACGATGACACCCGATGCCCCCACCAAAGCCGAGCGCTGGACCGCTCAGTGGAAAGAGCTCTACGAAGAAGTCATCAACACCGGGTTGTGCACCGGATGTGCAGGCTGTGTTGTCACATGCCCCCACGACGTCATTGGCTACGAGCACGAAGAAGGCAAATACAAGCCATTCCATCTGGAAGAAGAGCTCGGCCTCGACAACTGCATCCACGGTGAAAAAGGTTGCACCACTTGTACCCGTGCGTGTCCTCGTTTCCGCACGTGGGAATCTGCTGCCAACAAGCACCTCTTTGGTCGCGACCGAGAAGACGACGAAATGTCGGGCATCTGGGAACAGTTGTTGTTGACCCGGGCCACCGACAAGACCCAACACGAAAAAGGTCAAGACGGTGGTTTTGTGAGCGCGATGTTGTCGTGGCTTCTCGACAACAACTACATCGAAGGCGCACTCGTCAGCGGCGTCGAAGACGATGACGCGTGGAAAGCAAAACCTGTCTTGGTACAAACCAAAGAAGAAGTGCTTGCCACAGCTGGTTCGCGATACACCTATTGTGCGAACCCTCTGGCATTGCGCGAAGCAAAGGAAAAAGGACTCTCCAAACTTGCGCTCGTCGGAATGGGATGCCAAGTCTCTTCTCCCCCAGTGATGTGGGATCGCAAAGCAGGAAAAGTCTCAAAGCCATTCCAATTCAACATTGGTCTGTTGTGCTCCAAGACATTCGATGACGCAATCTTCACCGAATTGTTTGAACCGAAATACGGTTTGAAAAAACAAGACATGGTCAAGATGAACATCAAGGGCGCATTCCAGATTTGGATGAAGGATGGCTCGTACCATGAGATTGACCTCAAGGAATGTCATCAGTGGACACGCGAAGGATGCAAAAACTGTCCCGACTTTGCCGCCGAACATGCCGATATTTCCACCGGTGGTATTGGCAAAGACAACGATTGGACGTTGACGATTGTTCGCACCAAATTGGGCGTGGAAGTTATTGAGCGCATGATCAAAGACGGCGTGATTGAATCTCGTCCTGCTCAAGAAGACGAAGTGGCAATGAAATTGCTGCGCACCTTGTCCATTGTCAGCCGTCGTCGTTGGCCAGAGTGGGCGGAAAAATCTGTGAAGGTGGGAACGCCTGCGGTGAAGAAGAAAGCAGCACCAGCTGCCACTGCAGAACCAGCAAATGACGCAGCCGCCGGGGAAAATTCACCAACACAGCCATAAACAGCACATCGTGCGCGTGCCATAAGGGGGAAACATGGCATTACATCCACAAGCATTAGCGATTCTTGAAGTCATGGCGGCCGCAGGCGGACCCGTACTCCATGAATCAGACCCGAAGGTTTTTCGCGAGTGGTATGCATCGCGTGCCATGCCGTCGGCAGATGTCATCGCTGATGTACGTGACATCGATGCCGGAGGAGTTCCCGCTCGCTTGTATCGACCAAACGACACATCCGATCTGGGCCTTCTTGTGTACTACCACGGCGGCGGATGGGTTATTGGAGATCTCAATACCCACGATGCCATCTGTCGATCACTTGCTCTTCGCATGGGACATGCGGTGATGTCTGTCGACTATCGCATGGGACCCGAGCACCGCTTCCCCGCCGCAGTTGAAGACTCACTGTGTTCGCTGAGATGGGCATATGAAAACGCTGCCGAATTAGGCATCAACCCCGAACGCATCGCCGTTGGCGGCGACAGTGCAGGTGGAAACTTGGCGGCCATTGTCGCCCAACAACGCCCCGTTCCACTGGTGTTTCAATTGTTGATTTATCCCGCAACCGACATGACTCAATCATTTGCATCTCATCAAGAAAATGCTGCGGGGCCTGTGCTGACTGCCGAGGCAATGGAATGGTTCATTGGCCACTACATGCCACACGATGCAGACAAGAAGGATCCACTTGCATCTCCATATTTCGCACCCGATGAATTACTTCGTGGCGCGCCACCGGCTTTGGTCATTACAGCCGAGCACGACCCACTGCGCGATGAAGGCGAAGCATACGGTCGACGACTCATTGAAAACGGAGTGCCCGCAAGCATCATTCGCTACTACGGCATGTACCACGGGTTCTTCAGCATGCATGCATTACTCGATGATGCAAACACTGCACACACAGTGTCAGCAATGCTGACGGCAAAGGCACTCAGCGCGTAGGCGAAGCATCGACATACGTGCGTGCGCGGGAAAACACATCGTCAATCATCGGCTCGGTCAACTTCTTGGTAAACGTGTTTTGTTGACTGGGATGAAATGAGCACACAATGTGCACGCCGTCATCGGTTGTCACTTCCGCACCGTGTGTGAATTTAGGACGTTTGGAAACACCCCATTGTTGGCACACCGCGTCGTAGGCAAATTTGCCAAGACACACAATGACTTTCACGTGTGTGAGTAATGCTCGTTCACGAACGAAATACTGCAGACACGTATCGCGTTCTTCATTGGTCGGTTTGTTCTCTGGAGGGGCGCATCGCACAATCGACGACACCCATGCTTGATGCAACAACAAACCATCGTCTTTGTCGATGCTTTCTGGTTGCGAGGCAAACCCTGCTTTGTGCATCGCGCGATATAACCAATCGCCACTGCGATCGCCCGTGAACATACGACCGGTGCGATTTGCACCATGTGCAGCGGGTGCAAGCCCAACGACCCACAACTTCGCTACGGGGTCACCAAAACCGGGTACCCCACGACCCCAATAGGTGTCATCGCGGAAAGCAGCGCGCTTTTCTCTGGCCACCTGTTCACGCCATTGCACCAGTCGCGGACACAGTCGACATTGTGAAATATCGCTGCTCACCACTTTTAACGAATCCACCCCCACAACAGTAGGTTGGTACCACCATGGCTCCAACAAAAAAGAAAAAGACTGCACCACCATCGGCCACAGTCGTGTTGCTGGTGCGTCACGGACAAACACCGACAACGGGAAAAATTCTCCCTGGTCGAGCCGCAGGGCTTCATTTGGCAGAAGCAGGCGTTTCGCAAGCACATCGCGTGGCCGAGCGGATGAGTGAGCTTCCAAAGATTGATGCCATCTACGCCTCCCCTTTGGAACGCGCTCGAGAAACCGCAGCCCCGATCGCCAAAGCTCTTGGTCAGCGCGTCAAGATCGACAAGGGTCTTCTTGAATGCGACTTCGGCGATTGGACAGGTGCCGAGCTTTCTCAGTTGATGAAAAAGCCAGAGTGGTCGACCGTGCAAAAAGCCCCCAGTACATTTCGTTTTCCCAATGGTGAATCCTTCACCGAAATGCAGACACGAATGGTGAGTGCACTCGATCGTCTCCGCAGCGCGCATCCAGGCGGGACAATTGTTTGCGTTTCACATGCAGACCCCATCAAAGCAGCAGTCGCTCATGCCATGGGTACCCACCTCGATTTGTTCCAGCGCATCGTGATCAGCACATGCTCGGTCAGTGCCATCGCCTATTCCACCCATGGACCCATTGTTCTCACTGTGAATTCAACAGGTGGGTCTTTGGCCGACCTGCGACCATCGTGAATTCGGTGGCACACTGGTAACACCATGGGCATGTACTTCGATTTCGAAAATGCAGATGCATTCGCCACCGGCGCCATCGGCAGACCCGGAGAGCGAACGTTTTATCTGCAAGTACGCGCCGAAGGTCGCACGGTGTCGATTAAGTGCGAGAAACAACAAGTTGCTGCTCTCTCTGAATATTTGCGCAACATGCTCGCCGACATGCCCGACACAGGTAGTGACTCCGATCCCGCCAGTGCATCGCTCGTCAATCCCGTCGAACAGGATTTCGTTTTGGGTTCAGTGGGGCTCGGAGTGGATCGCCCAAACATGCGAATGGTCATCCAATTGGAAGAGATGATTGTTGTCGACGAGGACGACGAAGACATCTTTGATCTTCTCGATGACGACGAAGACGAGCCAGACACCACCGTGGTGCGCGTACTAGTCACCCCGGCTCAAGCGCGAGCGTTCTGCGACACCGCGGACTTGTTCGTGTCGGCAGGTCGCGCGATATGTAAATGGTGCGGTTCGGCCATCGACCCTGCGGGACATGCGTGTCCGAAATTCAACTGAGATGCGTGAATGTCTCCAACTGATTGATCGTCTGACCAATGACGAGATCATCATTGAAGGTCGAATGCCCAATTCGTCCAATCTCACGTTTCGCGTCTGGCTCGGCACCGAAGACAGCGATGTCAAAGGCATCTATAAACCACTCGCTGGTGAACGCCCGTTGTGGGACTTTCCACCAGGTTTATACAAACGCGAGGTGGCCGCATTTCGTTTAAGCGAAGCGTTGAACTACCAAATCGTGCCACCCACAGTGCTGCGTGATGGACCTCTCGGGGAAGGTTCGCTCCAGTTGTTTATTCAACACGACCCCAACGAGCACTACTTCACCTTGCTCGACAAACGGCCTGAACTGCATCATCAATTGCGCATGATGGCCGCCTTTGATGTCATTGCCAATAACACCGACCGAAAAGGTGGACATGTTTTGGTCGACGACGACGACTGCATCTGGGGCATCGACCATGGAGTGTGTTTCAGTGATGAATTCAAACTTCGCACGGTCATCTGGGATTTCGGCGGAGAAGAAATTCCCGACGACATCTTGGAACCAATTGCGACTTTCGCAGACAACATCGCGGTACCGGTTGCAGCATTGTTGACCGACGATGAAATTGAGGCGATGCGCGAACGCGCACAATGGCTTCTCGATCACGCGATTTTTCCATCACCCGAGAGTCGCTACCAGTACCCATGGCCGCTTCTTTAGACCAACTCATCCAACGCGCCGACCTCGATGCGCTGGTGCGCTACGTCGATGACACATGTTCAGCCCGCGACTGGGAACACGTTGTCGATATTCGTAATGAATCGCGCTCTGCTGTGAACACAGGTCGACAACTGTGGCCAATTGCCACATTGGCGAACTACCGCTTGGCGCTATGGGCACCTGCCCCGTTGGCAGCGCGAGCACTCGATGACACTGCGCGCACATTCATGCCAGGACCAGTACCCGAAATACTTGCGGTGCATCACAATTGGCTCGATCTCGAACCGTATCTCCCACCTGGACACGACAGATCACTGTTCGCCTACGAACGTGCCCTGCGCGGAGATGTCATCGCCTCAGATGAACCTGAACTGCTCGACATTCCGATCGCAGTGCAATCGTGGGAACCCGAATATGCATGTGCCACCTACAACGACGCCGGCGTCGTCGACACGCCACCTCGTGTGTCTCAATCATCTGAGACACACATCGTCATCGGCAAAGACTGCACGCCAATTGCGGACCAAGACACCGTTGATGCATTCCGCACGATGATGAACGCGTGGACATCACAGTCGAACGGCACCGCGCGCGCTGTCGTGGTGGAAGGCGATGTTGAAGAGGCTCTCGGTGCGCTGGGTTTCGCGGGCTCCACCTCGCAGGTGCGACGCCTCTCGCCACACGATGCTTGGTCTCAGATGACGTGGGCCGCCTCGTCAGGTGGAGCACATGGAAAACGTCGCGGATTTGCCACGGCGCGAAGTGACACGTGGTGGCTGTTCGGCAACTTCGCCGGCATCTGCGAACCGTGGCCGCCAGCTTCAGACGAGTGTGGAGAGATTGCAGGTAGTTGTGAATACTTCGACTTCACAAACGACAAAACCCCCACCGATGGGTGGGGGCTTCGTCTCGTTGTTGTTGACCCTGATGAGGGTCGCAGTCTTGCGCTTATCGCGCACGACACGCTCTAATTAGCGGCCCTTCAAAGCCTCAATCAGCTTGGGCAGCACTTTGTGCACGTCGCCAACAATTCCCAAGTCTGCAACACCGAAGATGGGTGCTTCTTTGTCCTTGTTGATTGCGATGATGTTCTTCGAGCCCTTCATACCCACCATGTGCTGTGTTGCACCAGAGATACCAGCTGCGATGTAGATGTTTGGCTTCACAACCTTGCCGGTCTGACCGACTTGGTAGCTGTAGGGAACCCAACCAGCGTCCACGATTGCACGTGATGCGCCAGGTGCACCCTTCAACAGCGATGCCAATTCATCGACCATTGCATAGGCGGGTGCTTCGCCGAGTCCACGACCACCTGCAACCACGATGTCTGCTTCGTCCAACTTTGGTCCCGTTGTTTCTTCAACGTGCACCGCATTGACCTGTGCTCCACCAGTCGAGCCAAGATCGGGAACAGACACTGCAGTCACTGCAGCAGCAGATCCGCCAGCGGATTCTGCAGCAAATGACTTCGGACGGAACGCAGCCAAGAATGGTGCAGCACCGGTGAATGTTGTGGACACCAATGTGTTGCCACCAAAGATTGGGGTCACAACGGTGACACCATTGCCTGAATCGGCGATGTCGACGTTGTTGGTGATGACAGTCTTGTCGATCTTGACGGACAAACGCGACATGACATCGCGACCTTCGTAGTTCTGCGGGAACATGATGAGATCGGGTGTTTCGCCACCGTCGATAACAGACTTCATTGCTGATGCAAGCGCAACTCCTGGCAAGTTCTTGCCAGTGTCTGCTGCATAGACCTTTGTTGCGCCGTATTCACCCAACGCAGCTGCTGCTGCATTGCCATCGCCTGCCATGAATGCAGTGACGTTTGATGACATTGAACGAGCCTTGGTCAGCAGTTCAAGAGTGGCCGATGTTGGTGCGCCGTTTGCAACTTGTGCAAAGACCCAAATGTTGTTGAGTGCCATGATGATTCTCCTTCGTAACTGCTAACTCAGATTGCCTTCAGGTTCTCGAGGAACCCAACAATCTTGGTGAACGATTCGCCATCATCTTCGATGATTTCGCCCGCTTGACGAGCCTCTGCTTGTGCAACGTTGGTGATTTGCTGACCAGCGCCTGCCCAGCCGACTGGGGTGACTCCCAAGTCTGCGGCGGTGACTTCTTCAACTGGCTTTGACTTTGCAGCCATGATTCCTTTGAACGATGGATAACGCGGTTCCACCACACCAGCGGTCACGCTGATAAGCGCAGGCATTGGGCATGTCACTTCGTCGTATCCCGCCTCTGTCTGGCGATCCACCTTCAATGTTCCACCTTCAACCGACACGCGCTTTGCGAACGTCACCGAAGGAAGACCAAGCAACTCTGCCATTTGCTCTGGCACAGTTCCGGTGTAACCGTCGGATGATTCTGTTGCACCGATGATCAAGTCTGCGCCACCCAACTTGTTCACAGCGGCAGCAAGAATTTTTGCGGTGGTCAATGCATCTGAACCTTGCAACGCAGGATCAGATACCAACACGCCCTTGGCAGCACCCATTGCAAGTGCGGTGCGCAAACCTGCGGTCTCGCCATTTGGTGCCATCGAAATCAGACTGACTTCACCACCACCTGCTTTGTCGACTAGTTGGAGAGCCATCTCAACGCCGTAGGCGTCGGAGTCGTCCAAAATCAATTTTCCGTCACGCTTCAGCGTGTTTGTTGCCCCATCGAGCGCACCAGGTGCTGCGGGATCGGGGATTTGCTTGACACAAACGATCACATTCATGACTGACATTGTTACCCACATATGCCCCCTTCACCCAACCCAGCGGGGCCAGCAAATGCCATTTTCGAGTGACCTTTGTCGTATCTGGCGCAGGCCTGCGCTGATACCGTGAAAAGCCTTGCGACTCTTGCTGATTGTGAACTCGTTTGCGTCCTCTGTGACGGCGAAAAACACCGTGACGGTGCACCAACGCCTTGCCCAGTACCACGATGTGCAGGTCGTTGAGACCAACCGACGCGGACATGCCACCCGATTCGCCGAAGATGCCGCTCGTCGAGGAATTGACGTGGTGGTGGCCTACGGAGGCGACGGCACATTGAACGAAGTTGCAACCGGAGTTGCCACCACCGACACTGCATTGGCCGTGTTGCCGGGCGGTTCGACAAATGTTTTCGCTCGCACTCTGGGAATGCCCAACGATGCCGTGGCCGCGGTTGAACACATCATCGATGCACTCGAACGACGCGACATCACGCACATTGGTCTTGGTCGAGCAAATGGTCGCTACTTCACATTCCACACTGGAGTCGGGTACGACGCCGCTGTTGTGAAGTGGGTGGAACAACGCGCATGGTTGAAGCGATATTTCGGCCATCCACTTTTTGTTGTTGCCGCGTTGAAAACATTCTTCGCCGACTACGACCGAAAGCGGCCTCACTTCTCTGTGAACTTCAACGACGGACACCGCGTTGAAGAAGGTTTCTTCTCCGTGGTGATGAACACCAACCCGTACACCTATTTGGGTAATCGCCCACTCGATCTCGTTCCCTCAACATCGCTGTCAAGTGGACTATCGGTGGTCACATTCAAAACACTTAAGCCCACGCATGTTCTCCGCACACTCGGCTCTGCACTGCGTGGCGGTGGCGTAAAAGAAAAACCGTGGCTTGATGTTCACACCAACGTCTCGTCGGTCACGATGGCAGATGCGACGTCGTTCCCTTATCAACTCGATGGTGATTATCTGGGCGAAGTTCGAGAGGTCGTGTTTGAACACGTCCCCAACGCACTGCGGCTAGTGCGTTCACATCCGAAATAACGAGCTGCGTCGTTACTCGCTCCGTCCGAGCGCTAGCTACGTCCGAGCGCTAATTACGTCCGAGTACGTGGAGCGCCACATCGGGGGCGTTGGTACAAATGCCGTCAATGCCCCATTCAATGACTTCCGCCATGCGAGACGGGTCGTCAATGGTCCATGAATTCACCTGTAATCCATGGGCGTGAAAGGTGTCGATGCACTGGCGTGTCAACAAATCTGTCCATGGATGCAACGCGGTATGGCCCGATAACGCCATCTCTCTGGCCACCGACTCCAAATTTTCTTCTCGCACCCCAATCGTGAGCCATGCGGTACGCACTCGGGGATGCAATGTGCGCATCGCATCAACGGTTGGTCTGTGAAAACAAGAAATCAACCAACGCTCATCTTGACCACGATCGATCAGATGATTCGCCACCGTTGCCGCCAACGAATCTGATGCATCAAAATCGGGATCTTCTGGCCAGTTCTTAATTTCAATGTTCACCCACATGCCCTCGCATGCATCAAGTGCTTCAGGCAAAAACGGAATCACACCTATCAAGTCACTCGAATGCGTCTCGCAAATAATGCGACCGTCAGCGAGATGTGCATCGTGATGAATTGCCATTGCACCATCTTTGGTGCGACGCACATCTAACTCGACTGCATCTGACCCCATCTCGCGTGCACGTCGAAATGCAGCCACGGTGTTCTCTCTCTCGACCAATGAGGCGCCTCTATGTGCGATCACCTGTACTGGCGCCATATACAACCCGCTTTCGGTTTTTGTTGATGTTCAGACAAAAAATACTTGGAAAGAACTTTGTCATCTTCATTGTTACTCGCCGTGTTCGCTCGTAGCGTTTCACTTCGGGCGGTTCGCCGTCCGCACGTCTATTCGCCCCGCGCCTCGGCGCCCAGAACAACAAAAGGACCCGATCGTGTCGATCCTCGCGTCTTCGCTAGCTCTTGGAAGTGCCGATTACAGCTGGCGGGCAAATGCCACCTGTCGTGATACCGATCCTGAATTGTTCTTCCCCGTGGGAACCACCGGCCAAGCACTTCTCCAGATAGCCAAGGCCAAGTCCGTGTGCTGCCAGTGCCCCGTGCACACCGAATGCCTGGAATTTGCTCTTGAGACCAACCAAGACACCGGTATCTGGGGCGGAAGCTCCGAGGAAGAGCGTCGCCAAATGCGCCGCGAGGCAGCAGCGCTCGCACGCGCTCAGCGAAACGCCGCTCGCTAGTCCTATTCGTCGCTTTCAATGGGAACGCGTAACTGAATAACCGTTCCGGTGTGGCCCTCTTCAACGGTCAGACCCACATCATCCAAGTTGGCTTTGGTGGCAGGACGCATGTCAATTTCGCCAGCCAATTCTGTCGTCACCAATGTGCGCACAATCGACAATCCCAGTCCCGTCGCATCGTCAAGTGAGAAATCTGGCGAGATACCGCGACCATCGTCAATAACCGAGACGGTCAGCAAAGTGTCGGTGCAGTTCAACATGACCACCACATTCCCACCGCCGCCGCTTTCGGTGTAGCCGTGGTCTACCGCATTTTGTAGAAGTTCGGTCAGCACCACCGACAGGGGCGTCACCACCGTTGCAGGCAAACGTCCACCGTCCCCGATCACTTTGAAATGCATTGGACGATCTGGCGATTGCAAACTTTCTTCCACCAAACGAAGAAGTGGACGCACAATTTCCACAAAAGCAACATCGTCACCGGGTTCATGAGACAACGCTTCGTGCACCAGCGCGATGGTGCGAATACGACGCACCGATTCAGCCACGGCCGCTTTTGCTTCATCGGACTGCAGGCGACGCGCTTGCAGACGAAGCAGAGACGAGATTGTTTGCAAGTTGTTCTTCACACGATGATGAATCTCGCGAATGGTCGCATCCTTCGACAAAATCAATCGATCTCGACGACGCAACTCACTAACGTCACGCACCAACATCAACGCTCCCGTCACCACTGGCTCTTCGCCCGAGGTATCGACAAGTGGAATGCATCGCGTGAGCAGCGTGACGTCTGCCGTTTGTTCGAACTCTTCAACGACGGGTTGCTTACGTTCAAAAGCCTGACGCACAGAAGAATCGGTGACGCCCAATTCAGCCAACGTCTGACCCACAACGTTGGTGCTAATACCAACACGATGCAGCGCCGACGTGGCATTCGGCGAGGCATAGCGCACCTTGGATTTTCCATCGAGAACGATTGCTCCGTCTCCGACTCGCGGAGCCACACTGCTGTCGGCAACACGGCCGACAAAGGGGAAATCTCCACGCACAATCATTGCTGCGAACGTATTGAACAAGTCCAGATAATTGCGTTCAAGTTCGCCCAATTGGCGACCTGTTCGACGCGACCATTCACGTGACAACACCGCAATCACGTCACCATGAAAGACAATGGGAATCGCCATCATGCGACAATCGTCGGCGACACCTTCAAAAAACACTTCGTCTTCAACAATCGAAGCCGATTCGTAGGCCTGATTCAACAAGGGCTGTTCATTAACGTGCGACGTAATTCCCACGCGGTCATCGACATACAGCGTTTGCCCTGTTGCTGCACGCACTTGGGCTACGACAACCCAGGAATTTTCTTGTGTGGGCAAATGCAACATCAAGTCTGAGAAACAAAGATCCGCCAGCATCCCCCATTCGCGTGACAAATTCACGAGATGAGAAATCTGTTCTTTCGACAGAGTTGTGTGTTGGCGTGCCAATTCACCAATGGATGCCATGGACGCTCCCTTCCATCTGCAAGTTTGCCCGACCCACGAGGGGGAACTGAGTCAATCGAGACGGCAGGGAAACATATGCCCACCATCGGTGAGCAACATAAGTCGAGGGCGATCAGCCACCAAAGCCAATACGGCGATCGGCGTCAGAAGAGCCGATCTCCACATAGGCAATTTTCGCCGACGGGATGGCAATGTCCCGACCTTTTTTGTCGGTAATCCACAACGTGTCAATCTCGCCCTTCACGGCAGATTCCACCGACGCCTTCAACGCCTCTCGCACCTTGGCATCGTCTTCGACTTCCAATGCGATTTCACGCGTTGCTTGCGTCACTCCAATTCGAATATCCACTGTGTTTACCTCGGTGTCAACGTTGTGCGTCACCGAACATATCGATGATGCGTCCTACACGGTACCGCCTAGAGCAGTTTGAGACCCTTGCTGAAAACTTTCTTCGGCTTCATCGCCTCGATTTGTTCAGCCAATGCATGGAATGCTCGGCCTGTTTCAGACTCTGGTGCGACAGCGGCGATTGGCTTGCCGTCATCGCCACCCTCTCGCAACACCATGGTCAATGGAATTTGCGCCAAAAGCGGCACCGACAATTCATCAGCCAATTCCTGACCGCCGCCTGATCCAAACAATTCGTACTTCTTGCCGTCGTCTCCTGTGAACCACGACATGTTTTCAATGACGCCACGCACAGGCAAGTTCACTTTCTTGGCCATCGCAGCCGACAAGCGTGCAACTTTTTGTGCGGCTTCTTGTGGAGTGGTCACGACCAACACTTCTGCTTTCGGCAAGTATTGGCTCAAGCTCAATGCAATGTCACCTGTTCCTGGTGGCATGTCGACCAACAAATAATCGGGCTCGTCCCAGAACACATCGGTGAGGAATTGCTCGAGAGCTTTGTGCAGCATTGGTCCGCGCCAAATAACTGCTTCGCCCTCTGGCACGAAATAACCAATCGAAATACAGCGCACGCCGTAGTTCTCTGGTGGAACCAACATGTTGTCGATAATCACGGGATCGCGTTCGGCACCCAACATGCGCGGAATAGAGAAACCGTAAATGTCGGCGTCGACAATTCCCACTGTGTGTCCGCGCGCAGCAAGTGCGACGGCAAGGTTTGTGGTGACAGAACTTTTGCCCACGCCACCTTTGCCCGAAGAAATCAACAACGGACGCGTCTTTGAATCCTTGGCTGCAAATGGAATTGCGCGACCTTCGGCGTGACCATGTGCTTGTTGTGAACCAGCGGTTGAACCGGGATTGCCATTCAACATCTGGCGCACATTGGCGCGCTGTGCATCTGTCATCACACCAAAGTTGATGGTGACGGGCGCGCCATTGACGAGGGGCGACAATGCATTGGTGACGCGCGATTGGATCTCGTTGCGCATGGGGCAACCAGGAACCGTCAAGGTGACTGTCAAGGAGACCCCTTGGTTCGAGATGGCCACGTCGTGCACCATGTCCAAATCAACAATGGAACGGTGCAGTTCGGGGTCCTCGACGGAGCGAAGAGCCTCGATGACTTGTTCGACGGTTGCTGTTGACATGGCGACTCCAAAGGGGGGTATTTGCACTATGGCCATAGGTAGAATACCCCTGTGAGTGAAATGACCACCACCCATGTGATGACTCCGAAGGCATTCACCGCCACCGTGTCGGCGATCACATCGGCATTTGGAGACCCCACCCGCCGCGCGATTTATCTCTTTGTCCGCGAAAACGAGGACGGAATCACCGCCTCACAAGTGGCCAGCGAATTTAAATTGCACGCCAATGTCGCTCGCCATCATCTCGACAAACTTGCAGCAGGTGGATACCTAGAAGTCACTGTTGCGCGTCAGAAATCTGCAAGTGTCGGGCGACCGTCGAAGCACTACAAAGTTGCCAGCAAGGAAACCGAATTCGACTTCCCCGTGCGCACCGACGATCTCATCTTGACGCTTCTCGGTAAAGCACTCGCCGCTCTTCCCCCTGGTACCGCCCACGACATCGCCGAACAAGTCGGACACGAATACGGACAAGCGATGGCCACTGGTCTGACAGGTCATGATGCAGCAGTCGGCACGCGTTCGCTTCGTTCGGCAATTCAAGCAGTTGCAGATGCATTGACAGCACACGGGTTCGCAGCACACGCGGAAAAAACCGAGGACAAATTGCGCATCGTCACCAGCCACTGCCCCTTCGGTGATGTTGCAATCGAACACCCCGTTATTTGCGCAGTCGAGCGCGGAATGGTGAAAGGGATGTTGGGCGCCATCTACGGCGAAACAGACCCGGAAACCATCGGTACCATCGCATCGGGCGACTCTTTGTGCGTCACCGCGGTGTAGAGCACCACAAAAATTTCCTTACCCCATCACCTGATTAGCGAAAGAGTTGTTATGACCGTTCTTGATTCACCATCCACATCGTCAACACCCAGCCAGCGCGTCGCCCACGTGCGTGCCACATTCAACTCGGGTCGCACCAAGCCGTTGTCATGGCGTCGTGAACAGCTAGAGCAGATGAAGCGCATGCTGGAAGAAAACGAAGAGAAATTCATCGATGCATTACGCACCGATTTAGGCAAACCCACCGTTGAAGGATTCGTCACAGACATCGCCTTCGTGTTGGGCGAGATCGAGTCGATGATCAAAAATCTCAAAAAATGGAACAAGCCAGAACGTGTTCCGTCTCCCATCGTGACTCAACCCTCAAAGTCGCGTCGTATTCCCCAGCCACTTGGTGTGGTGTTGGTCATCGCGCCATGGAACTACCCCATTCAGTTGTTGTTGGTGCCTGCTGCTGGCGCCATTGCCGCAGGAAATGCCGTAGTGATGAAACCATCGGAAGTCTCAAGTGCCACCTCGAAGGTGTTAGCCGAGTTGACACCCAAATACATGGATTCATCCGCGATCGCATTAATCGAAGGTGGTGTCAGTGAAACGACAGAACTTCTCGATCAACACTTCGACCACATCTTCTACACAGGCAATGGAACCGTTGGTCGCATCGTGATGGCCGCAGCGGCAAAGAACCTAACGCCCGTCACGTTGGAGTTGGGTGGCAAAAGCCCTGTCATCGTGGACAAATCAGCCAACATCAACATTGCGGCTCGACGTATCGCATGGGGCAAGTGGCTCAACGCCGGTCAAACCTGTATCGCACCCGATTACATCTTGGTGGACAACTCGGTGAAGGCACAGCTGATCGATGGAATCGCAGCAGCAATTACAGATTTCTACGGAGAAGACCCACACACCAGCGACAGCTACGGTCGCATCGTTTCAGATCGTCACTTCACGCGACTGCAAACCATGTTGTCAGGCGGAACTGTGGTTGTTGGCGGCCAGACCGATGCTGCAACGCGCTACATCGCGCCCACCGTTCTCGACAATGTCGACACAACATCTCAGTTGATGAACGAAGAAATCTTCGGCCCATTACTCCCAGTGATTGGTATCGATTCAACCGACGATGCAATCTCCTACATCACCACACGTCCGCATCCGTTGGCGTTGTACGTGTTTAGTGAAAATAAATCCGTCATCGATTCCGTTGTTGAGAACACGACAGCTGGCGGTGTGACAGTGAATGGAACCTTGATGCACATCACCAACCCGCATCTACCGTTTGGCGGCATCGGCGAAAGCGGCATGGGCGCCTATCACGGACAATCTGGTGTGCGCGTGTTCCAACACATGAAACCAGTGCTCACTCGCAGCACCAAGGTGGATCCATCGCTTGCGTATCCGCCTTACACGGCACGCAAAGCCAAGTTGTTCCGCAAGTTCTTGTAACGAGCGACGGCTCAGTCGCCCCAGTGGCGCTGCTCTAAGAACGGATCGCCATACATGTGGTATCCGTTGCGTTCCCAAAAACCGGGTTTGTCTTGGTCGAGAACTTCCAAGCCGCGTAACCACTTGGGCGATTTCCAAAAATACAAATGAGGAATCAACAAACGCACGGGTCCACCGTGGATCGGTTCAATCGGTTCTCCGTCGTATTCCCACACCACTAACGAATCGTCGCGTGTCGCATCTTCAAATGGAAGATTGGCGGAGTATCCGTATTCAGCGTGTCCCATAATGTGCGACGCACCTGCGTGCACACCGGCTGTCTCTAAAAGATCGCGCACTCGCACACCGCGCCATTGGGTGTCGAACTTGGACCACTTCGTCACGCAGTGAATGTCGGTGGTGATGGTGTGAGATGGCAAGGCAGTTAACTCATCGAACGTCAGCACATATGGCTTGTCGACCAATCCACCAATTGTCAGATTCCATTCGCCCTCTGCATACGTGGGCACATCGCCGACGTGCAACACAGGAAAACGATCGGTCAGATATTGACCAGGGGGCAAACGATCGGGGTCATAGCCCTTGTCTGCCACTTCTTTTCGATTTCGGTCAAAGAATCCCATGCGTTCATTCTGCCGTTAACCAACCTGTGTACGTTGTCTAGGTGCCTATCTTTCTCGTACGACACGCACACGCAGGCTCGCGCTCCACATGGATCGACGATGACACCATCCGACCCCTGTCGCCCCGTGGTGAGGCCCAATCTCGCATCATCGCCGAACGACTGGCCGCCCACGCACCCTCGGTGTTGTGGTCGAGTCCGTATCTGCGCTGTGTGAGCACGTTGGAGCCATTAGCCGAACTCACCGGTCTCACCGTCGTCTGTCAGGATCGTCTCGCCGAAGACACTCCCCTTGAGAAATCTCTTGCTGTGCTCGATGATGCACCGGACAACGCTGTGTTGTGTAGCCACGGAGACGTCATTCCCGACGTGGTCAATGCGCTCATTCGCCGCGGAATGGATGTTGATGCTGCAATGCGCTCACCACGCAAAGGGTCGGTCATCGTGTTACATCACGTCAACAAGCTGTTCACCCACGCCGAATACTGGGAACGCCCAGAAGTGTAGAAAATAGAGCGTCGTTATTTCTGGCGCTCAACCGCTGCGTTCACTTCGTCAACAATCGCTGTCACAAACGATGTCACCGACGCAGGTGGATTCATCGCTGCACACACATCGAGTTGTTGTTTGGCGAGCGATGCTTGTTCTAAGAATCGGAAATACACGATTCCCAAAAAACAGTATGAGTCGGGATATGACGGGTCGGCGCGTTGTGCACGAATCAGGTCGGTGACTGCGGTGGTAAGAGCCAACTGTTTGACGCTTCCCTCGGAATCGCGCGACGACAGTGCCAACATCCACGACCGATACGTCAGCGCTTCAACATTGTCCGGTTCAACTTTCAACACGTCTGAATACAGTTCGATGGCGCGCACGGGATCGGAAAAATTCAACTGACGAGCATTTGCCAGCACGTTCGCCGTGCTTTGTTCAATTCCGCCGGTGAATGTTTCACCCGGGATGCGTTGTCCTGAGTTGCGTGCCAACAACACGCCCCCACCAACGCCAAGGGCCACCACAACTGCGGCGGCAAGAATTCGTCGCGACCACTTCGGTCGCTGTTGGGCTGCCTTTTGCTCGATTCCTTCAATCTCGCGCGATAGCGCAGCGGCGCGTGCGACATATCCGTCGCGCAAGGTCTGATAGTCGATGTCGTCGATATCGCCAACCGCACGCTCTTTTTCCAAGTCGCGCAACGAATTCAACAGAAAATTCAGCTCATCGCGCAGGTTGTCAGTCATCAGACATTTTCCGCATCGGTGGGATCTTCTGCCAACAATTTTTCGACTAACACAAAATCTTCGTCACTTGCGTCGGCGTCAAGTTGTGCTCGCCATCGGCGAAACGCAATCACCAGACCTGCAATTGCACACACCAGCACTGCAATCGGTAACACCCACACCAGTGAGTCAAGCCCTGTTGCGCGGGGAACGAGCAGCACTTGGGCATCAAAGGATTGTGCGATGGTGGCAATAATTTCGTCATCAGAGAGTTGACCGGCAGCCACATCGCGAGCAACTTGTTTACGAATAGCGTCGGCGGCGGTTGCGCGCGAGACAAAAATGCTCTCGCCATCACATGTAGGACATGCGATGCGTTTACTGATTGCGTCAATGCGATCCGATTGAGTCAATGGTCCAGAATCGCGCGTCGTCCCAACGGCAAGCAATGCCACCGTCACGATGCCCATCAACATCCACACTGGCCACGATTTCAACTTCTTCATTCCACACCTGCAAACTGGCGCTTCAAGGAATCCATCTGCTCTTGCAAGAAACCGTCGGTCACCGCGCCCAAAATGCGCAGCCGTACAAAACCATTGGGGTCGATAATCCACGACTCGGGAACTTTCGCTACACCAAACGACACCGAAATAGCACCATCGTCGTCACGAATCTTTGGCCAGTCGCCGCCGTTGGCGCGAAAGAATGCGCGTACTGCATTGTCGTTGTCGTCATTGACAACGGTGTACAACTCGACGGGATCATCACTCACTTTTTGTTGCTCGGCAAATTCCACAAGCAGCGGATGCTCTTGAATACAGGGAACACACGTTGAGTTGAAGAAATTCAAGATCACCCAACTGCCTTTGCGACGTTCCAAAGTGAAATCGGGGCCATCAATTGTGGTTGACACCACTTGTGGTGCGGGCTTTCCCAACAACGGCGACTGGGCCAGGTTTGCCTCACCAGAATTAGCGAGAACCAAGATGACAAGAAAGGCAGCGATAACAACACCGACTGCGCCCGCAACGAACGGCGCAACAGGGCGCTGTCGCGACGTTGTGGTCACCGTTGGCTCACTCATTGTTGTGCCTCCACGGCGACAGGTGCAGACGTCGGTTCAGTGGGTCGGCGACGATGTCCAGGGAATGCCGACAGCAGCGTTCCAAGTGCCATCAATCCTCCACCAATCCACAACCACAAAATCATTGGCTTGATAAAGACTTTAATTTTTGCGGCGTCTTCAGACACTTTGACGGGTGGCTCCAACGTTAGATAAATGTCTTTAACGAACGATGTTTTCACCGATGGTGTCCCAATGTTCATACCCATCGCTTTGAACTTGCTTACCGCTGGTGCATATGCCTGACCACCGTCAATACTGATTAACGCTGCAACGGCGGTGCGTCGATCGTCATCAATTTGTGAAAAGCCGACTAACTCAAACGTGTGTCCACCAAACGATGCGGGCACACCTTTTTCTAAGGACAATTCTTGGCTTCGGGTGTAACTGTTCGATGCAGCCAAGGCGACCGCGATGATGATCACGCCAATGTGCACAACCATGCCGCCGTTTGCTCGACCGACAAGGCCTCGCCATCCTTGTCTACGCGTTGCGAGCACTAACTGTCGCAGTGCGGCACCAGTTGCAAAGCCGCCCAAACCAAATGTCAATAAGGGCTCTAATCCGGTTGCACCCAACAACACCGCAGCACCAAGTGCAACTATTCCACCCCATGCGGGCCAGAACAATCGTTGTGACAACAACTCGGTTGATGCCTTTCGCCATGGAAGAACGGGGGCAATCGACATCAAGAACAACATCGTCAATCCCACCGGCACAGCGAGTGTGTCAAAGAACGGTTCACCGACAACGAGTTGACGATCCTGCAAGGCCTCGACAACCAATGGAAACACCGTGCCCAATAAAACAATGAAGGCAAACACACTAAAGATGACGTTGTTCGCCAAGAAAGCACCCTCGCGAGACACGGGCGAGTCAATTGTTCCTGGCGAGCGCAATAAATCTCCACGCCAACCAATCAATGCCACCGATGCAATCACGATGATGGCAAAAAAGCCCAGTAGGTACGGCCCAATGTCGGATTCGCTAAAGGCGTGAACGCTGTTCAGAATTCCAGAACGAGTGAGGAACGTTCCCAGAATCGTCAAGCTGAACGTGGCAACCAACAACGACAAGTTCCATACGCGCAACATTCCGCGTCTCTCTTGCACGAGTACCGAGTGAATGTATGCAGTCGATGTCAACCACGGAAGAAATGACGCGTTCTCCACCGGGTCCCAGGCCCACACACCACTCCAGCCCAACACTTCATAGCTCCACCACGAACCCAAAATGATTCCCAGTGTCAACAGTCCCCATGAAATCAACGCCCAGCGACGGGTTTCGACCAACCATCCTTCACCCAATCGTCCCGTAATCAAAGCGCCAATCGCGAACGCAAATGGCACTGTCATGCCGACGTATCCCAAATACAAAATCGGTGGGTGAAACACCACCAACACATGATTTTGCAACAACGGGTTCGGCCCGGGACCATCGGTAACACCAGGTGCACCAACAACAAACGGATTCGACGGACCAAGAGTTAACAGGAAAAAGAACACCGAGACGAAAAACATTGTCGCCATTGCCCAACCCACCATTGGATCGGTGAGCGACTTTCGGTACTTGTACATGATGGCAACAGTGAGACCAGCAAGTGTGAGTAGCCACAACAGAATCGAACCCTCAAGTGCACTCCAGATTGCAGTGAAGTTGTAGAGAGCCGGTGTTGAACGCGAACCAACGCGTTGCACGTAATCCAACGAGAAATCTCGTGTGATCAACGCCCATTCCATTGCGGCGAATGCACCCAGCGCTGCCAAAAATGCCAGCACCGCAAAACGCGGGACAAGTTTGAGAACTTTGACGTCAGAGTGCCTGGTGCCAGATATCGCAGCGAACATTCCAAATACCGCTGCCACCAGCCCAACGACTAGCGCTGCGCGACCGAGTGGACCGGCTACTCCTCCAGCAGCGAACATGCAGCGGCCTCTTGGTCAGACTCGTCGAGACGATCCTGATTCTTCTCAACGTATTGATTGCTATGACGCACTTCAATGCGATCGGAATCAAAACCAGTGGTGGCAATACGACCATGTGCGACGACCGAAATGCACTCTTGGAAAATACCGCCGGGGTCACCTTGGTATGTCACATCCAAAGTCTTTCCATTGAAACCAAGTGT